>NZ_JAUBSF010000036.1:0-58302 GCF_036704615.1 Microcoleus sp. K4-B3 | reverse complement strand
CAATCATCAATTTTTCTTTGACACATCTTCTCAAATCCCCTTGACAACTGCCATACAAGCTTAACTTGTTACCAATGGTCATTCCCTATTCTTCAATTCTTTAATCTAAAATCTAAAATAGTAGAAGCCGTATTGAAAGGAAGCTGATAGATGACTGAAAACTCAATAATTTTAGCGGTTGACCGCAATCACCGAAACTTGGAACTATTAGCACAATTTCTCAACAAAGAAGGATACCAGATGATCGCGGCTTATAACTTGGAAGATGTTGCACAAGCTATCAGTCAGCCTGCTAGGATCGGAATGGCTTTAGTAGATATTTCTGGTTTCGACCGCCGGATTTGGGAGTGCTGCGAACACCTGCGAAATCACCAAATCCCTTTTCTGATACTCTCGCCCAAACAAAGCGCTGCCATTCAGCACGAAAGCCTCTGCCACGGTGCTCGGAATATGTTAGTAAAACCTTTGATCGTTAGAGATTTGCTGGGAATTGTTCACAGCTTGCTAGGAGAACTTGCGTGAGTCAAATTTTATTGCTTGTCGAACAGAAAGAAAATCGCCGCCTGTTATTAGAATGGCTAGCTGTTTACTATGAGGTATTGCTGCCACACTCAACAGAAAATAGTGAGGAGTTTTTACCATTTAATCAATCTTTTGACCTGGCGATAATTGACGGTATTTCGCTGAAACGCCACTGGCAATGGGTGGCCGCCCAAAAACAGGCAGAACACCCGGTATGCTTGCCTTTTCTTTTGATTACATCCCGCTCGGATGTAGGGATGGCAACGCAATTTATTTGGCAAAGTATTGACGATTTGATTATCGCTCCGATCGAGAAGATAGAATTGCAAGCGCGGGTGGAGATTTTGCTGCGATCGCGCCAGTTGTCTTTAACTCTCAAATTGTCTCACGACCAACTCGATCGCACTCTGCAAACAGCCCAAGAACTCAACGAGATGAAAACATCTTTGCTGTACATGATTGCCCATGACGTTCGCAATCCTTTGAATTTCATCATCGGCACTACACAACTTCTTACCAAGTACAAGTTGACATTAACAGATGAGAAAACACAAGAACTTTTAGACAAAACTCAAGCAGCCGCCAAAGGTATCGATCAGTTATTAGACGATGTTCTGCTGCTGGGGCGTGTTGAGTCAGGACAAGCCGGGTTTTGCTTGGTACCGCTAGACTTAGCAAAGTTTTGTAATGAGTTGGTAGAGGAATTTCAGAGCAGCCTGAAGTTGAAACCTGAAAATGATCGGGTGACGCTGATTTTTGTCAATCACAGTCAATCCGCTATGGCGTGTTTGGAGGTAAGCTTGCTCCGGCGAATTCTGGGCAATTTGCTGTCCAATGCTATTAAGTATTCTCCCCCAAATACCGAAGTAATTTTTGAATTAAAACTTACGGAAACCGAGGCTATTTTTTCGCTCCAGGATGCAGGAATTGGCATACCTGTAGCAGACCAAGGACGCCTGTTTGATTCATTTTACCGGGCTAAAAATGTCGGTCGAATTCCCGGTACTGGACTGGGGCTGAGCATTGTTAAAAAATGCGTTGACTTGCACGGTGGCGAAATTACTTTGATCAGTGAAGAAGGCGTCGGCAGTACATTTACAGTAACGCTGCCGATCGCAAAACCTGGAAAAAAGCAAATCTCGCCTGCCACGCCTTAAACTAGATGCAGGCATTATCTTGGGATATTCATTGATGAATTTGACGCCCGGGTGAGGCTATACGTGGTAGTGTGACCCTGAGATGTATCCTCAAAAAGCTGAATAAAACTCTCGCTATTTTACAACGGCAGAATGTGAAGAACCATTAACAGTCGCTGGTCAACTGATGCAATTGAGCATCGTCGTTCCAGGAGCGATCGACGAGCGGGAGAATTGGCGATCGTTCCTCAAAGCTCGATCGGCCTCCTAAAAAATGTTGAACGCACCCAAAAATAATTAGATACCATTCAAAACTTATCCCGAGTGGCCAGACTTTATATTTCTGAAAAAAAGCGACCCAACAACCGTCACATCTTAGATGATATGATGACTATTTTAACACTTTAAAAATGGTTAATCAACTCTTTTATGAATTATTGTCGGACTCTTTTTAATGAGCGAGTAGTTACAGATTTGGTGGCGGCCGGCGTCTTATACTCTCCCCGAAGTGACAAAAAATGGCTCATGAGAGCAAACGCGAGATCGCTTTTTCGGCACACTATATGTAGTGTGCCGGCGTAATTCCTAACTTTGATATAAAAGAGGGCAAAATTTAACTTCAGTACAACGGGACGGAAATTGATTTTGCAGAAAAATTGGTGCAGTTATGCGTAGCCAAAAACGACATCGTACTGGGGTTTAACTCGCCTTTTATGCGAAAATTTACAGACTATGCAGTTGTCTGAGCTAAGGCGCGCCTTTTGTGCCGTAAAATCAATCAACAGTTGAAGATCGATCGCATGAGCTTTCAGGCCCAGAGTCCAACTGTTCAATTATTAATGGTTGAAACCTGATGTCTCCAGGTTCAATTGCCACTCTTCTCCACCAAGCTGGCAACAAGAGCAGCCAAAACTTACCCAAAGACACAGAACGCTGCTCGCGAACAAAAACCAAGGGCAGGAGAGCCGCCAGTCGTAAGACGGCTGAGAGGGCAAACACCCCTGGCAAGCCACCGAGATTGGTCAAAGTGGCGATAAACCCACCAAGGGTGATTCCCATTGCCCCAGTGACACCAGGAACCGCCGCGGCGATCGCAAAGTATATCGACTGATTCAACAGCGGTGCCACCGACATCATCAGATTACCACTGCACAGGTCGATCGCCGCCCACGTCCCACCGCCGATTATGTGCAACAGCGGGAACCAGACCCATAGGAAAATTGGAGCAGTTCCACCTTCTAGCCAGAGTAGAGGGGTCAGAGCCACCAAAATTCCCACTACTAGAAGAATCGGGCGATTCCCAACCCGGTCAGCCAGCTTTCCCCAAAAAACCAGCATCAGCAAGTTAGCACCAGCACCTAAGCTGCTATAGAGCGTTACCACGCTGACATCTATATTTAGGTCATCCAGCAAGTAAAGGTTAAAAAAGGGCGCGCTGACGTTAACGGCAAAGCTCCATAGACCAGAGTAAAGCAAAAACTTTAAAAAATTGGCTTCCTTGAGAAAGCTAAAAATTGTCCCTATGGATGATTTTTCGCCTCTATCTGAATGCGTGACGTGTACAAGCTTTGGGTTCACATCGGTCATAAAGAACTGACAACCTAGACTGATGAGGCCAAGCACAATTCCTAATACCAAGATGGCACTGTAACCTTGGAGCCTTCCACCGGGCCAGTTCGATACCACTAGAGCCAGCAACGGCACACCAATGAGATTCGTCAAGCTGACAGCACTATTGCGAAAGCCAAAATACCGCCCGCGCAACCGCTGAGGTACTAAAACAGCCAACCAGCTCAAGAAGGAAGCACGACCTAAAGATTCTAAGACTTGAGTTACCCAGATGATTGCCAATGTCAACTGCACTACCTGATGTCCAGCGAGATCAAATGAGCCTCCCAACCACATGGCTGGCACGAGAATCAGCCACAGCAGTCGCGACAGTCCGAAAATGCAGAGGGAATACCAGTGGCGGCTCTGCATTCGGTCTCCTATATAAGCTCCGAACGGTTGGAGCAGATTTATCAGTTGAGGAATGGAGGCGAGCATACCAATTTCGACTGGACCAGCCCCCAAATCCAGCAAGAAATTACTGAGCAACGCGCCGCTGATGATGCTGTAAAAAAGCGTAGCGAAGACACTCTCCAAAGTTAGTGATCTGAGGCTTAACCGAGTTTCCGGTTTGGAAAGTTTTAGAGGCGGATTGGTCAGAAGTACCGTCTCTGGTAAGGCTATATCCTCTTGGATTTCCTGAAGAGGGAGAGGATTGGTTCCTACTAAGCTGTAATCTTCTTCTTGTTTTTCGAGCATACTGGATAGCCAATAGATGAGCTCCTACGCAGCTTAATTGTATAATATAAGATTAAGTATTTTAAGAAACACAGCCATAGATGCAAGCTAAAAATCACCTCTCTAAAAAGCAAAAATAAAAATTACTTAAATAAATTCGAGAAAATAAGAATGCCCAAATTACAGAATAATTATTAGACCTCTTGCAAAATAATTTTATGATATAATGGAAAGTTTTGCTTTACTGGATTTAATCCCAACTATTAACTTATTTTTACTCTTGCCTTGCTAGAAACAGGATAAAATACTAGAAACTTATATTGGTTGTTACACAATCAGTAAATCATGAAAAATCAATCTTATTTAAATTTGACATCTCATCAATTTAAACGTAGATTTGGTGTCAAAATTTCCACCTTAAAAGTAATGGTTAAAGCCTTGGAAGAATTCCGGTCAGAAAATCCTCTCATACAGCAGAGGGCGTGGGACTATCCTAACTCTTGAAGAACAGGTCTTAGTCGCATTGGAATATTGGCGAGAATATCGAACATATTTTCATATTGCGACAAATTGGGGAGTATCTGAATCAACCCGAAGCCGAATTGTAATTGACATCGAATCAACTTTAATGAAAACGGGAAAATTCCGTCTTCCTGGGAAAAAAGCATTACTCAAAAACTCTGATTATCCAGCAGTCGTGGCGATTGATGTCACAGAAACAGCTATTGAACGACCCCAAAAAAAACAGAAAGGATATTATTCAGGCAAGAATAAATGTCATACCCTCAAAACTCAATTGGTCATTAATCAAGAGACAAGAGCAATTATTTGCACTGCTTTTGGGCAAGGACATTGCCACGATTTTAGCTTGTTTAAAAAAAGTAAAATTCCTGCATCATCCCGAAACAGATAGCTTACAAGATAGTGGATATCAAGGCATAAAAGATTATCATTTCAATAGTTATATTCCTAGAAAGAAACCTAAAAATGGGAAACTTTCTCTCTTAGAAAAAGAGTATAATCGAACTCTAGCACAAGAACGAATTGTCATTGAACACGTTAACCGGAGTCTGAAAATTTTTAAAATCTTGTCGAGTCGTTATCGGAATCGTCGTCGCCGTTATGGTCTGCGTTGTAATTTGTTATCAGCAATTTATAATTATGAGTTAGCTCTAGGGGGATTAAATTGAAAACCTTCTATTATAGCATAGATTTTTTTTGCAAGAGGTCTATTGATGTATAAGTCATGTTATACTCAAGGCGATCGCACTTTCTCTCACTATTTATTAAAATAAAAAAAATTAATGCACAAAATAGCAGCCACACCCGGAGGTTGGAACCCTCAATCAGAAGGAGTAATTTTTATTCAGCAAACCCCAGCACCAATAGTATTTATTAGTGCTGCTGACACCGACATTCAAACTCTCGCAGCCGCCGCATCCAAAATGCCGGCAAAATTTCCCAAAGTGCGCGCAGTAAACCTGCTTCAGTTGCAGCAACAACTAACAATTGATACTTATGCCGAGGAAGTTTTAGAACGCGCAGAAGTGATAATTTTAAGACTGTTAGGAGGGCGTTCTTATTGGTCTTACGGGTTAGAAATTCTGCGGGAAACTGTGCAGAAAACTAACGCATCACTGATTGTAATGCCGGGAGAAGACAGTCCCGATCCCGATTTAATTAGCCATTCCAATGTATCGCTATCAGCAGTCAATCAACTGTGGCGCTACTTTACAGAAGGGGGAGTCCAAAACTTTGTTAATGCACTAAAATTTGCCGCCGATACTTGCTTGAAAACTGCTTATAATCCGCCCGTCCCTCAAACAGTTTCCCGCGTCGGAATTTATGATTGGATCGGGCGCGGGGAGGCGTGTTTTGAAACTTTTCAATCAGATTCAGATTCCCCTAAATCCCCCTTATTAAGGGGGACTTTGACCACTTCTTGCTCCCCCCTTATTAAGGGGGGCAGGGGGGGATATCCGAGTTTACCAACTATAGCTAAAGTGGGAATTTTATTTTATCGCGCTCATTACTTATCAGGAAACTTAGCACCAATTGATGCACTTTGTCAAGCTCTATCAGAGCGAAACTTAGTCCCCGTTCCCGTCTTTGTGTCTTCTCTGCGCGAACCTGATTTGCAAGGAGAATTGCTAGAGTATTTTCAACCTAAAGAATCCGAACCAATTCAATTATTGCTCAACACCACAAGTTTTGCAGTCTCGGGTTTCAGCAGTCAAGAACCGGAACAAAACAGCTTAAAATCCTTAGACGTTCCCGTATTGCAAGCAATCTTCAGCGGTGGCGGTTTGGAACAGTGGGAAACCGAACTTCAGGGACTTTCGCCCCGGGATGTGGCGATGAATGTAGCATTGCCGGAAGTAGACGGAAAAATCATTACTAGGGCTGTTTCTTTTAAAGCGGTACAGACTTGGAACAGCGAATTAGAAACAGATGTAGTAGGCTATGTAGCAGCGGGCGATCGCATTCAATTTGTAGCAGATTTAACCGCGAATTGGGTGAAGATGAAACAAACCCCAGCCGCTAACAGACGCATCGCCATAATTCTGGCAAATTACCCCACTCGCAACGCCCGCTTAGCCAACGGTGTCGGCTTAGATACGCCCGCTAGCTGTGTCGAAATCCTCAAAGCTATGCAGCAAGCTGGCTATCAAATTGAAAATATCCCCGCTAGCGGCAACGAGTTAATTGAACTGTTAACTTCTGGCGTAACAAATGACCCGGAAGGACGCGAATTGCGGTCTGTTCATCAATCTTTGGATTTGGCAGAATATGAAGAATATTTTGCTAGTTTGCCGCAGCAAGTGCAAGATGGGATTTGTAAAAGATGGGGGTTGGCCGAAGGTTATACACAATCTAGGGACACGGCAATGCCATCTCCCTACGTCCAGGGGAAGGAAACGGCAATCCCGTGTCCCTACTTTCCCATTCCGGGGATTCAGTTTGGGAATGTGTTTGTGGGAATTCAACCATCGCGGGGATATGAAATTGACCCTAGTTTGAACTATCATGCCCCAGACTTAGAACCAACTCACAATTATCTAGCTTACTATTATTGGCTACGAGAAAAATTGGGAATTGACGCTATAATTCATGCTGGAAAACACGGCAATTTAGAATGGCTTCCCGGTAAAAGTATAGCATTGTCTAACAAATGTTATCCAGAAGTGGCATTAGGCGCGATCCCGAATTTTTATCCCTTCATTGTCAACGATCCGGGGGAAGGTTCCCAAGCAAAAAGACGATCGCAAGCCGTGATTATCGACCACCTGACACCGCCGATGACTCGCGCCGAACTCTACGGGCCTTTGCAGCAGTTGGAAACCTTAATTGATGAGTATTGCGAAGCCCAAAGTTTAGATCCATCTAGATTACCCATGATTCGCGATCGCATTCTTGCCCTCACCAACAAAGAAAACTTAGATAAAGACTTAGGAATACAACTAAATAAATCGGAATTTACAGAATTTATTACCCGCACAGACGGCTATCTTTGCGAACTAAAAGAATCCCAAATCCGCGACGGATTGCACATTTTCGGTCAGTGTCCCGAAGGTAGACAGTTGAGAGATTTGATAATTGCGATCGCCCGCCATCCCACCAACGGGCGATCGGGCATAACCCGCGCCCTAGCAGAAGACTCAGGCTACGATTTCGACCCCTTAACCTGCGATCCAACCTCGATAATTCAGCGCCGCACAGCAGGCGATTTAACAGCAGAACTCGAAGAAAAAGCCGCTGAATTAGTAGATAACTTAATCGAAAATATCCGCGTTCATCCGCGTTCATCTGCGGTCAAAAAAATCCAAATAGGAGAATCCACCCAACAAGAATTAGACTGGATAAATAACTATCTTTTACCTTCCCTCCTCCAAACAGACCAAGAAATTACCAACCTTTTGCGCGGACTAGATGGGCGGCACATACCAAGCGGCGCATCCGGCGCGCCCACTCGCGGCAGACCAGATGTATTGCCCACCGGCCGCAATTTTTACTCAGTAGATATCCGCGCCATTCCCACAGAAACCGCCTGGAGAGTTGGCAGAGTTGCTGCTGAAACTTTAATCGAAAGATACACCCAAGAAAACGGCGAATATCCGAAAACTTTGGGTTTGTCAGTGTGGGGAACATCCACCATGCGGACGGGGGGAGACGACATAGCGGAAGCCTTGGCGCTGATAGGAGTTCAACCAGTTTGGGATGGCCCTTCGCGCCGAGTTGTAGATTTTGAAATCTTGCCAGTTTCTGTTTTGGGGCGGCCGCGCGTTGATGTTACTTTGCGAATTTCTGGCTTTTTCCGCGATGCTTTTTTTAATTTAATTGATTTGTTTGACAGTGCGGTAAAAGCTGTGGCAGATTTAGACGAATCGGCAGAAAACAACCCTTTAGCGGCACAAGTTCAAGCAGAGATTCTGTATTGGGAATCTACAGGTTTGAGTCAGGAAGAGGCGCAAAGGCGATCGCAATTTCGAGTATTTGGCTCCAAACCGGGTGCTTACGGCGCAGGACTTCAAGGCATAATTGAAGCTCAAAACTGGACAGACGACAGCGATTTAGCAAAAGCTTACATTAATTGGAGCAGTTACGCCTATACAAGTACCCCCCCAACCCCCCCTTATCAAGGGGGGGCTAAATCTAATTCCTCTCCTTTACAACCAGGGGATACCCCCCCAACCCCTCCTTTACAAGGGGGGGCTAATTCCAACTCTTGTCCCCCCCCTTTACAAGGGGGGGTTAGGGGGGGTGAATGGGGATGTTCTGCACCCGAAGCATTTGAAAAACGCCTCGGCCAAATGCAAATAGTTCTGCAAAACCAAGACAACCGCGAACACGACATCCTCGATTCCGACGATTATTATCAATTCCAAGGCGGAATGACGGCCGCAATTCGCAATTTGCAAGGCAAAAATCCTGAAACCTATTTCGGCGACAATTCGATTCCCGAAAATCCGAAAGTGCGGCAACTGAGAGAAGAAATTGCGCGGGTTTATCGCAGCAGGGCTGTGAATCCCAAATGGATAGAAGGTGCGATGCGCCACGGTTATAAAGGTGCTTTTGAAATTGCGGCAACTGTTGATTTTTTGTTTGCTTACGATGCTACGGCAAATTGTGTAGAGGATTTTATGTATGAAGGAATCGCAGAGGCTTACATTTTTGATGAGAAAGTGCAGGCATTTATTCAAGAAAACAACCCTTGGGCGCTGCGAGATATGGCGGAAAGATTGCTAGAAGCTCGTCAGCGGGGGTTGTGGCAGAGTGCGAACCAGGATACATTGGATAAATTGAGGTCGATCGCCCTGCAAGCCGAAGCAGTCATCGAATCCCATACTGGTTTCTAGTCTGAACGGAGAAATGATAGAATATAGTTAATATGCGAGGCATCCATGTTGCGCGATCTCACCATCCAAAATTATCGCTGTTTTAAAGATTTTCATATCGACGAGCTAGCTAGGGTTAATCTGATAGTCGGTCAGAACAATAGTGGTAAAACTACTTTTTTGGAAGCCATTTATTTATTAGTCCAACAACAGAGTATTCAAGCTTTGTTTGATGTACTAAATGGCCGTGGCGAAATGAGCAACATAAAAACTCAACTTGCATCGGGTCAAGCAGTAAACCGCAGCAAGTATCAATTTGAACATATTTTTTACGGACATCAACTAACCCCCGATCGAAGTATTTACATTCAATCCCAGAAAGAAGAACAACTCTCACTCAAAATCCAAGCAAACCCTACAAACCAACAAGTGGTAATTCCGGTAGCTGAAGAACTAGAAACAAGATTTTTAGCATGGGAATTAATTGCTTACTACAATCAAAATTCCCGAGTCAAAATTTCACTGCTGCGCGATGCGACTATTGCTAATATTAGTAGTTTACTTTCTGTTCAACCAACAGAGATAAATGATAACTCTTTGTCGCTTGTTGGAGCCAGCAAAGATAATTTTAATTTAATCAAAACTACGGCAATAACTTTTAACGAAATGGCTGTGTTTTGGGATGCTATTACACTGACACCAAAAGAAGAAAGCGTAGTAGCAGCACTGCAAATCTTAGAACCCGATGTAGAACGTATTAGTTTTACCAGTAATCCCACTAATAACAGTGGTATTTTGATTAAAATTAGAGGACAGAATCACCCAATTCCTCTAGGCAGTATGGGAGATGGTATGCAACGAATTCTTAGTATAGCAATGGCAGCCGTCTCATCAGAGAATGGGTTTTTGCTAGTAGATGAAATTGATACAGGTCTTTACTATCAAACCCAAACTGATATGTGGCGATTGATATTTGAAACAGCACAGCGATTGAACGTTCAAGTCTTTGCAACTACCCACAGTTGGGACTGCATAGCCGCATTTCAAGAAGCCTTAGAACAGTCAGAAGATAGTTCTGTTGGCAAATTATTTCGCTTGAGCCGGCGCGGCGAGGATATTCGTGCAGTTGAATACACTCCCGATGAATTGTCCGTTGCAGTGCGCCAAAGTATCGAGGTGCGCTGATGCCAAAAGCACGAAAACCTCCTCAACCAAAACCTCAACAGTTATTGGTAGAAGGTAAGAATGACCGACACGTAATCTGGGCTTTGTGTCAGCAATATCAACTGCCAGAAACATTTTCCGTCGAAGTACCGCAAGAAGAAGGTACAGAAGGAGTTGAAGCGCTGCTAAATGGCTTGCCAGAAAGATTGAAAGCAGAGAATTTACGCACGTTGGGAATTGTGGTTGATGCCGATCGCAATTTAAGCGCGCGGTGGCAATCTATTAAAGATAAACTGAGTTCGATCGGCTATCGAGACATCCCGCAATCTCCCCCTCCCGAAGGCTGGGTTTGCGCACCTTCAGATCCATACTTGCCTCGCGTCGGAGTTTGGTTGATGCCAAACAATCAACTTCCTGGAATGTTAGAAGATTTTGTCGCCTATCTCATCCCCCCTGGCGACACGCTGCATCCGAAAGCCGAAGCAATTTTACAAGAGCTCGAACAAGCCGGACTTAACCGCTACACTTTAATTCATCATCCCAAAGCACTAATCCACACTTGGCTGGCATGGCAGAAAACGCCTGCAATGCCGATGGGACAAGCAATAACAGCGCAGGTGCTGAGCTGTGATGGCCCGATAGCCTTAATTTTTATTGAATGGTTAAAACATCTGTTTTAGCTAATTGCTCGATCCGCCGGATCATTAGTAATATCTAGTAATGTTTCGCGATCGCTGAAAGCTTTATGATTCGCCGCTACATTGCTAGCATCCTCAAACGTACCTGCGCCGCAACCGCCTTTCTAGCCTTAACTTTGGGATGTTCGTCAACGAAGCCGCCCAACACCGCAGCGACATCGGGTTCGATCGAATCGCCAGTCCTAGCGCAGTCACCAACGTCTCTGTTAGCTAAAAACGCCAACCTAACCCAAAAATCCCTCAGCGCTGCTTCATGCCCTCAAAACGATGCCTTCACGGAGTCAGTTAACTTTGCCACCCAAGCTTCTAATTTAGCTCAATCAGCCAATTCAAAACAAGACTGGGACGAAGTAGCCACCCTGTGGGTGCAGGCCGTCGCCTGGATGCAAGCCGTTCCCCCAGGCAGTCCCAAACGGGCGTTTGCGGAGAAAAAAGTAATCGAGTACATGAAAAACCTCGTTTATTCCCAACAGCAAGCGGGCGCAAACGGATCGCAAGCCAGTACAGTCAGCTTCAGCAGCGATTTGCTCGACGAAAAGCTAGAACTGTACTTATCTTACGTTGCTGCTGTCGGGCCCCCAGACGTTTTGATTGTCGGTAGTTCCCGGGCATTGCAGGGCGTCGATCCCAAACAGCTAAAACAATCTTTGGCCCAAAATGGCCGTCCGGGCTTAAAAGTATTTAACTTTTCAGTCAACGGCGCAACTGCACAAGTAGTTGACTTTCAACTGCGGCGGCTTTTGAAGCCGGATCATTTGCCTCAAATGATTGTCTGGGCGGATGGTGTGCGGGGATTTAACAGCGGCCGGGACGATCGCACTTTTAATTCGATCGTCGATTCTGAAGGCAGCCAACTTTTAGCAGCAGGCGTTCGCCCCGAACTGCCGTCGGATGAACCGAATGTGATTCCCCAGTGTTACAAATTCCCGCAGCCCTGCCCTAACAACACTTTCCGCAGAGCACGGGCATCTGTGGATCGACCTTTCAGGGGCGGGCAAGATGCCCACCCCACGATCAAATTCCTGTCTAGTGGAACGGGCATCTTGCCCGTTGCTGAGAATGCTGCAAGATATGATTTAAAACCGATCGCAGCCGATGCAGCAACTCAAAAAGCACAATTGATTCGAGTCTCGCGACGCACAACAGTAGCCCTCAGACAAGTCAGCGAATTGGCAGATTCGATCGACTCCAACGGATTCATGCCTATATCTAGCCGTTACAATCCCAACACTTATTATCGAGAACGCGCTTACGTTTCAGGCCAGTACGATCGCGACTACGAAAACTTCAACCTCGGAGGCAAACAAGCAACAGCCTTTAATTCAGTTGTAGCATTTACCAAAGCTCGCAAAATTCCTCTGATTTTCGTCAATTTGCCCCTCACCGACGACTACTTAGACGGAACTCGCCTGTGGGCAGAACAGCAGTTCCGGCAGCGAATGGACCAACTCTCGCGGCAAAAAGGCTTCGCTTTCCGCGACTTGTCGCAGCGCTGGCCTGGCCGCAACGACTATTTTTTTGACCCCAGCCACCTCAACCGCTTTGGGGCGATCGCAGTTTCTCGCCTACTCGCAGCAGATTCCAGCATTATCTGGCCGCAGCCCAAATCCAGGCGCACTGAGGGTTGAACGAAAATGAAAGATAGCCCTTCGGCTTCGGTCAGGGTAAAAAGAACGAAGAAGGAAGATGTGGAAATGCAATCACAATCATATTTCTTATTCCCGGCTTTCTCCTTACCAGGCAGATCCTGGTAACGCAGATCCGCAGCCTCTGCCTCGCAATGCTCAAAAATAGTTTAAAATCTAACCTGATGTCCAAAACCAATTTGTGCGATCGAACATTTTAAGATCTTTCACTGAGCCTAAAATCTAAGAATCAAAAATCCAAAATCGATAGATTGTGAACTCACTCTAAAATCTAACAATCCAAAATCCAAAATCGATAGATTGTGAGCTCACTCTAAAATCTAACAATCCAAAATCCAAAATCTAAAATCTAAAATCGATAGGTTGTGCAACTAAAACAAGTAATTATTGCCCACAAAGCCAGAGATACCCTCAGCCAGCGGTGGGCAGAACAGTGTGCCCGCCAATTAGAAAGCCGCGGGTGCGACGTTTTAATGGGTCCGAGCGGCCCGAAAGATAACCCGTATCCGGTGTTTTTAGCTTCTAGTAACAGCCCAATTGATTTAGCTGTGGTGCTGGGCGGCGACGGTACGGCCCTAGCTGCCGCGCGGAATTTGGCTGCTGACGGCATTCCGATTTTGGCAGCGAATGTGGGGGGACATCTGGGGTTTTTAACCGAGTCTTTTGAGGATTTCCAAAATACTGAGGAGATTTGGGACAGACTTTCGGAAGACAAGTATGCCGTGCAGAAGCGGATGATGTTGCAGGCGGCAGTTTTTGAAGGAAACAGAACTAATCTCGAACCGGAAAGCGAGCGATTTTTGGCACTCAATGAAATGTGTGTCAAACCTGCTTCAGCCGATCGAATGCCGAGCTGTATTCTAGAAATGGAAGTTGACGGCGAAGTAGTCGATCAATATCAAGGCGACGGTTTAATTGTGGCAACTCCCACCGGTTCGACTTGCTACACCGCATCTGCCAACGGGCCGATTATGCACTCGGGAATGGAGGGGATCGCAGTTACTCCGATTTGCCCTTTGAGTTTATCCAGTCGGGCGATCGTACTCCCGCCCGGTTCAGTCGTCAGCATTTGGCCTTTAGCAGATTACGAACTCAGTACCAAACTCTGGACAGACGGCATTTTGGGTACTGCAATTTGGCCGGGACAGCGCGTAGACGTGCGGAGGGCAGACTGCGAAGCCAAGTTTATCATTTTGCGGGAAAACTATTCTTATTACGGCACTTTGAGGGAAAAACTTCACTGGGCAGGAGCCAGAATTCGGTACAGCAACAATCACCGCAATTAATCCGCATCATCCACCGTGAAACTGCATTAACCCGTGGGGCCCGTAAGCGTCAAAAAACCTCTGAAATCACCAACAATCTAGATACAAAAACCGCCCTCAGCCAACGCATAATCTCTGTACTTTGTTAAGATCGCTCAATATCTTGACAAACAGCCTGATCCATGCAGATTTTCAAAAAATCAACCCGACCTTTCAACCCTCAAGATACATATCCCTGTCCCGTGTGCCGCACCGGTCAAATTTCCACCATGCCGATGATGGACGCCCTAGCTTGCAACTTCTGCCAGCACATTTATACCGCAAGCGTTGAAAGACAATCGCTCCAAATGGCCGATCGCCAACCGCCCGTAACTTGGCACTGGAACGGCAAACGGTGGATAGGAGCCCACCTCGAAGGCGTAGAATTCGGATGGCCCTATTTTGCAGCAGCGATCGGTCTAATTTCCCTTCCCACTACCTTGCTGGGACTTTCAGCTTACTATTTTCCCCCGGTTCCCGGCAGCCGGTTGTCGTGGCTGCCCGCAGCTTGGACAGGCTTAGCTTTTTTGTCGCATTTAGGCATTGTGCTGTGGTTGATCGGTGAATTTTATCAATTCCCGCTGGCAACTTACTTCAGAGCTTGGGGGCGCAGGATTAGCCGGCGCTAGCTTAAATGCTCTCAAAAAGCCGATCGTCCCAGGGCGCGCACCGACATCGATCCAGGTAAAATTAGAGGCGATCGCAAAACTCAATTCCCAATCAGCACTTAAGCAGCTATAATCGATAGCTATTCTAAATAGTCAGATACAAACGCATTGCGATTTGTGAGGAGACGAATGAACATACTTGGAATCTCGGCGTACTATCACGACAGCGCCGCAGCCTTAATTCGCGACGGAGAAATTATAGCCGCAGCGCAGGAAGAAAGATTTTCCCGCAAAAAGCACGACGCCAGATTTCCCAAGAATGCGATCGCTTATTGCCTGAAAGAAGCGAACATAGATTTGCGGGAACTCGATCGCATAGTATTTTACGACAAGCCTTTAGTCAAATTCGAGCGCCTTCTCGAAACTTATTTAGCCTACGCACCCCAAGGTTTTCGCTCTTTCCTAACAGCCATGCCGATATGGCTCAAAGAAAAGCTTTATCTCAAAACCATGCTCAAAAGAGAGCTCGCAGAAATGGCAAACTGTAAAACGAATAAACTGCCATCTCTGCTATTTACCGAACACCACCAATCGCACGCAGCATCGGCATTTTTTCCCAGCCCGTTTCAAAAAGCAGCCGTTTTGTGCCTCGACGGCGTGGGCGAGTGGGCCACAACATCGGTTTGGTTGGGAGACGGCAACGAACTTACACCTCAGTGGGAAATCGATTTTCCCCACTCCTTGGGTTTGCTTTATTCAGCTTTCACCTATTACACCGGCTTCAAAGTCAACTCTGGCGAATACAAACTCATGGGTCTAGCTCCTTACGGCGAACCCAAGTATGTAGACAAAATTCTCAACTATTTAATCGACCTCAAAGATGACGGAACTTTCCGTTTGAACATGGATTATTTCAACTATACAGTTGGCTTAACCATGACAAACAAGAAGTTTGACGAACTGTTTGAAGGGCCGCCGCGTCAAGCTGAAGGAAAATTGACTCCGCGAGAAATGGACATTGCAGCTTCCATTCAAGTTGTTACCGAAGAAGTTGTTTTGCGGCTTTGCAGAACAGTTAAAAAAGAATTGAATGTCGATTATCTTTGTCTTGCGGGCGGCGTTGCTCTCAACTGCGTTGCTAACGGCAGACTCTTGCGGGAAGGTATTTTCAAAGATATTTGGATTCAGCCGGCGGCGGGAGATGCTGGCGGTGCTTTGGGCGCGGCTTTGGCGATTTGGTATCAGTATTGCGAACAAAATCGCACTGTGAGCGCGAACTCGACAGCAAATAGTATAGAATCCCTCAAAACTGAACTTGTCACTACAAACGCAGCGGTTGAGGAGAGGACTGAAGTTCTCACTGCAAACCAAGCGGTGGCAACTGTGGCAAAGTCTGTTGCTCATTTAACTTGTCACGATCAAATGCGCGGCTCTTATTTGGGCCCGAGGTTTACTGACGCAGAAATTCTCGAATATTTGGATGCTGTAAAAGCCAGCTATCACCGATTGGACGATGCCGAATTAATGCCGCAGTTGGCTGAGATTTTGGAACAGGGAAATGTGGTGGGATGGTTCCAGGGGCGGATGGAATTTGGGCCGCGGGCTCTGGGCGGTCGATCGATCGTTGGCGATCCCCGCAGTGCTAAAATGCAGTCCGTGATGAACCTGAAAATTAAATATCGGGAATCATTTCGACCTTTTGCACCGTCAATCTTAGCCGAACGAGTTGCGGATTATTTCGAGATTGACCATTCTAGCCCTTATATGCTATTAGTAGCACCTGTCAAAGCCAGTCTCCGCATTCCGATGACTCCCGAACAAGAGCAGTTGTTTGGCATTGAAAAGCTCAACATTCCGCGATCGGAAATTCCGGCTGTCACCCACGTCGATTACTCGGCTCGCATCCAAACTGTTCACAAAGAAACCAATCCTCGCTACTATGACTTAATCAGCCATTTTGAAGAGCGATCGGGCTGTTCGATTGTGGTAAATACGTCTTTCAACGTCCGAGGCGAACCCATTGTTTGCACTCCAGAAGATGCTTACCGCTGTTTCATGCGAACCGAAATGGACTATCTGGTTTTGGAAAATTACTTGCTTCCCAAGTCCGAACAAATTCCTTGGAAACAAGATGATGCTTGGAAAAATGAATTTGAACTAGATTAGTCATTAGTTATTAGTTATTAGTTATTAGTTGGTACGAATAACTAATAACTAATTCCCAATTCCCAATTCCCCATTCTCCATTTCTAATGAGCGACGAAATTAAAAAACTCGACAAAAAAGGCTTGCGCGATTTCGGGCTGCTAATTGGCGGCTTGATTGCAGTGATCTTCGGTTTAGCAGTACCTTTACTGCGGCGGCATTCTCTACCTTGGTGGCCCTGGGCAATCGGCGCAGTCCTAATCGTGCTAGCATTGGTTGCGCCGAAATCGCTGAATCCCATTTATCACGGGTGGATGCGGTTTGGACTGATCCTCCACAAAATCCAAACGCCGATCGTCCTAGGGATAGTTTTTTACCTGATAATTTGGCCGATGGGAGTGATCAAAAACATTTTCGGCGAAGATGCGATGCGGCGAAAACTCAATCCGAAAATGGATACTTACCGCATTCCAAGTAAAGCAAGAACAAAAGTTAGTATGGAGCGTCCTTTCTAAGTGTTTGAATCAACATTAGACTTTATCAAAGATTTGTGGGCGTTTATGAGAGAACGCCAAAAGTATTGGCTGTTGCCGTTAATTGTGACTTTAGTATTTTTGGGAGCTTTGATTGTATTGAGTCACGGTTCTGTGATTGCTCCGTTTATTTACACCCTGTTTTGAAAGAATGAGCAAGTTGAAAAATTTGGGTGTCAATTTAGGTTTGACACTCGGCGGTTTATTGATGGGGGTGATAATTGGTGAAATTGGATTGCGGACGGCGGGAATTGAAGGCTATCCAAAAATAGGAGATTTCGTAGACTCGGCGCCAACTCGTTTTCACACTTCCGATCCGAATGTGGGCTGGAAGCTGAAACCGGGTGCGTCGGGGGAATGGAATGGGGAAGGTGCGAGTTTTGTGCAGGTGAATAGCGAGGGCTTGCGCGATCGCGAACACACAAAAGCAAAACCTCCAAATACTTTGCGTGTGGCGGTTTTGGGCGATTCTTTCACCGAGGCAATTCACGTACCTGTCGAACAAACTTTCTGGTCGAAATTGGAACGAAAATTAGGAAATTGCGAGGCCGTTAAGGGACGCAAAAATGTTGAGGTAATCAATTTTGGCGTGCAGGGTTACGGTACTGCTCAAGAATTGATAATGCTGCGAAAAAAAGTGTGGGATTACAGTCCTGATATTGTAATTCTTGCTTTTTTTATTGGCAATGATGTGATAAATAATTCTCCAAAACTGGAATACGATCGCTACCGACCATTTTTTGCTTATGATGCTAGCGGCAAGTTAGTAGCAGATATGTCTTTTCGCAATCTGGCGCCGATCGACCGCAACGAAAGAGCAGTTTCCTTTGTAGACCGGATGCCCAGTTTTCTCGTCAACAATTCGCGAATTTTGCAGGTTATTAAAAAGGTAGACTTAGATAGGAAAAAACGGGAGTTATCCGGGGATTTTACCACTTTAAGTACCCTAAACCTTAAGGAACCTCAGAATGCAGCTTGGCAAGAGGCTTGGAGGGTGACAGAGGGTTTGATTGTGACAATGCGGAATGAAGTCGTGCAGAAAAAGGCTGATTTTTTGGTTGTGACGATCGGCGATCCGATGCAAGTTAGACCGGAGGCCCAGAGGCGAAAAAATTTTATGAGAAAGAACAACATTCAGGATTTGTTTTATCCCGATAGGCGGCTGGAAAAATTGGGCGCGCGCGAGGGTTTTCGGGTACTGAATTTATCCGAACAGATCCAAGGCTACACTGAAAAATATCAAGTCTGCGCCCACGGTTTTGAGAATTCTGTACCCTGTGGGGGTCACTGGAATGAACTCGGACACCGGCTGGCTAGTATCCTGATTAACAGAAATTTGTGCCAAAATTTGAAGCAGTCTCAAGTCCCCAAAAAACAACCGTAATCAGTCAAATTTCATGAAAGATTCAACGCCACTCGAAAAAGGCAAAAATATATTAATTATAATCGCGGTTAATTTGGCGATCGCCTTTATCTGTCTGGAAGCTTTGTCGCTCGCTTTTTATTTTATTAATCAAAAACAGTTTTTTTATACCCGAACCAAAGCTAAAGAAAAAGTAGTAGAAGATATTGAAAGGGTCGGAATTAGACTTGATGAATCTATCGTAGAAAGACTGCACCCGTTTTTTGGCTACGTGCTCAAACAAGGTGCTTTCACTAATGAAAAACTAAAGTTAAAAGTCAACAAACACGGCTTTTTTTCCCTGTACGAATATCCCTTTATTAAAACCAATAAGAATCAATTTATAATCGGAGTTTTTGGCGGTTCAGTTGCCAACAACTTTGCAGTAGATGAATATGTCAGTCAAAGATTGTCTAAAAAATTGCAGAGTTATCCAGAATTTGCCGGTCGCGAAATTGTGGTTTTAAATTTTGGCAACGGTGGCTATAAACAGCCCCAACAGTTATTAATTTTAAATTATTTTCTGGCTTTGGGTCAAGAGTTCGATTTAGTCATCAATATTGACGGTTTTAACGAAGTAGCACTGTCAAATTTAAACAACAAAGCCCAAGTAGAAATAGGAATGCCCAGCGTTCAGCACATACAGCCTCTGACTGGTTTAGCCAACAACAACTTGTCACCGGAAGCGATGAGCTCGATCGTACAAATTAACGAAAACAAAAAACAATTGAAAGCAGGTATTGACAAATTGCAAACTTGTCAGCTTGCTTTGTGTCACGCTGTTACCTCGCTACAGGTGAAACAATTAGTCAACAATTACCAACAAGCCGTTGTCAAGTACGATCGGCAAGTCACACAATCCAACCCAGATACGGCAAATAGCGGTATAGTATACATTCCCAAAGCTGACTTTGTTTTGCAGGATGCCGCTGCTTTTGACAAAATGGCATCGATGTGGTACCAATCGTCGATCGGGATGAATCAAATCTTATCAAGTAGAAAGATTAACTATTTTCACTTTATCCAGCCCAACCAGTATTATCCAACCAAGCGAGCGTTTACCGCTAAGGAAAACGAAATCGCGATTGACCAGAAGAGTCCTTACATTGAAGGGGTGAAAAAAGGTTATCCGGTGCTTTTGTCCAAAGTCGATGATTTGCAAAAAGCTGGGGTTAATGTTTTTAGCGCCGTGAATATTTTGGACAATACAAAAGAGACGGTTTACAAAGATGCCTGCTGCCACTATAATTCAGTGGGAGAAGACGTATTAGCCAACTATGTTTCCAGTTCCATTATTAAAGTAGTAAGAAAGTCGAAATAGATATTTATGAAAGATTTAAAGTTTTTCAAAACAGGGCAAGAAGCTTTAAAGCTCGCTCTAGTTAACTTAGTGCTTTTAGTCATTTTCCTCGAACTCGGCTCCCTGGGATGGTATTTTGTCAAACACAAGCAATTTTTCTATACTAGGGAAAAGCCAAAAGATAAGTTTGCTGTGGGAATTAATTTAGAAGGAGTGCGGCTCAGAGAGTCGATTGTCGAAAGATTTCATCCTTTTTTTGGATTTATTCAAAAACCAGGTCAAGACTTTCGCCCCGGTTTTAAAAATAACAACTACGGCTTTATCTCACCTTACGATTACCCTTTCAAAAAGACTAAACCAAATCAATTTATTATCGGAGTATTTGGCGGTTCAGTTGCTTCGAACTATGGAATATTTGAAGTCCAAAATCAAGTTCTCCCTAAATACCTCAAACAGTTGCCAGGTTTGAAAGATAAAGAATTCATTGTTTTATCTTTTGCCACGGGAGGCTACAAACAGCCGCAGCAATTATTAGTTTTAAACTATTTCTTGGCCTTAGGTCAAGAACTCGATATGGTGGTCAATATCGACGGCTTTAACGAAGTAGCACTTTCCAATTTAAACAATAAAAATAAAGTCGATTTAGCGATGCCAAGCATTCAGCACATTTTGCCACTGACAACCCTAGCCAATAATAGCCTTTCTACAAAAGCGATGAAAGCTACGATCGCAATTAAAGAAAGTAAAGTTAGAATTAATCAGGGTTTGAGAAGTTTGCAGGAATGCAAGTTAGCTGCGTGCGATGCTTTAACTTCTGTTTACGTTCAAAACTTGGTAAACAACTACCGAAAAGATGTCATCAGGTTTGAAAAAGAGAGCAATCAACCGCAGAAAGATGACGGGGGCAGCGTGGTTTATATCAATCTTAACAATTCTGTTATGAAAGATGATGCTGCTTTTGAACAAATGGCTCAGAATTGGGTGAAAAGTTCAATTTTTATGCACAAAGTGCTATCGGCTAGTAATGTGCAGTATTTTCAGGTTCTCCAACCCAATCAATATTATCAGACGAAAAGGGTGTTTGGTGAAGCGGAAAAGCAGATTGCTTTTAACAAGGATACTCCTTATGCTAAAGCTGTGCAAATTGGATATCCGGCTCTTTTCAAAAAGTTTCCTAATTTGGAAAAAAATAATATCAATATAGTGAATGCTGTCAATGTTTTTGACAAGACTAAAGAGGCTGTTTATGTAGATAGCTGCTGCCACTACAATCAAGCTGGAGAGGTGGTTTTCAGCAATTATGTGGGCCGTTCTATTCTGGAAGCTTTGCGGAAGGATGAAATACAAAAGAAGAAGTAGGGGTGGCTTCCACTAACCATCAGCGACTCAAACAAACAGTCTCAAAAACCCGCCCCCGCCCCATGCTAAATTTGAATGTACATTTCGATTTACCGTGGGATGGGGGCGCGTTTATTTATATTTTGAATTCTTGCGGAGATTGTTGGTCAAACCCGCCCATATAAAGGAAATGTACTTTTTATCTGGGCTGATGAAAACAATTGACTGTGGTGAATGGTTTTTAGGTTTTTGGTTCGGTTCTAGGTCGATCGCCCGCTGAGTCGATCGGCATTACCAATATCTTATCAACTCGGTTGCCGTCCATATCGACTACTTCCACGCGCAAACCGTTCCACTCAAAATGCTCGGCTGCTGCGGGAATTTTGCCCAAATGTGTAATCACAAAACCGCCCATTGTGTGGTAACTTCCTTTGTTTTCTGCTGATACTTCTTCCAGGCCAAACAGCTCAAAAAAATCTTCGACTGGTAGCATTCCGTCTAACAGCCAAGAACCGTCTTCGCGCTGCACGGCTTCCGGCTCATCAGCATCTTCAATCGAGGGAAAGTCGCCAACAAGTTCGACTAAAATGTCGTTGACTGTAACCAATCCTTGAATCACGCCGTATTCGTCTACCACCAAGGCAATTTGATTGCTAGATTGCTTGAAAAGCTCTAATACTTTTAACCCCCGCGTGCTTTCCGGTACAAATAAAGGCCGTCGTAAAGAAGCGCTTAAATCGAGGGGTTGACCAGTTAAAGTCCTCGACAGCATATCTGTAACGTGTACTAAACCGAGCACGTTGTCGAGGCCTCCTTGACACACTGGAAACCGAGAATGACCGCTGCCGAGCATTTTTTGGCGGTTTTCTTCTACTGAGTCGTCGAGGTCGAGCCAGGTAAGATCGGGACGCGGCGTCATTAAGGCGCTGACTCGCCGATCGCCCAAACGAAAGACTCTTTCTACCATGTCTTGTTCGGCTTCTTCAAAGGTTCCGGCTTCGGTTCCTTGCTCGATTAAAACTTTTATTTCCTCTTCTGTAACTTGCGGTTCTGTCGAGGGCGATATCCTCATCAGCCGCATCACTAAGTCAGTGGAATAACTTAACAGATAAACCGCAGGAGCGCCAATTTTTGAGAGCATTCGCATGGGAATTGCTACGCTAGAAGCGATCGGCTCCGGGTTGTTGAGGGCTAGCCGCTTTGGCACCAGTTCGCCGATAATTAGGGTCAGATAAGTGATGGTTAAAATTGCTACTACTGAGGCGATCGTCTGAGCATAGGGCGCGAGGGCAGGAATCAGCCGCAACAAAGGCTCTACCCTTTTAGCAATTGTCGTTTCTCCGAAAGCGCCCGACAGAATGGCCAGCATCGTAATCCCGATTTGAACTGTCGGCAAGAACTGATTGGGGGCATTAGCCAGATCCAAAGCTACGCGGGCATTTGTTGAACCTTGGTTGGCCATCTGTTGCAGTCTCACCTTCCGTACAGAGATGATGGCCATCTCTGACATCACAAACAAGCCATTGAGGAAAATTAGCAGGAGAACAATCAGAATATCGGTACTTGGGGACATTTCTAAAATTTTCGGTAGTAACGGAGAAGCGCTCTGCCCGGTTAGTCGATTTTAGATTTTAGATTTTAGATTTTAGATTGACTCCGCAGCCAGTATCTGGGGGATTTCCCTAATGTCTAAAATTTTTCGATCTTCACAACTTGAGTCGGGGGCTTGTATCCGTCTTTGGGTGCAGTCACAGGAGAGGTCTGGAAGCTGCGAATCTCGATCGCAAAATCGAAATTTTTCTAAACCTGTCACTAGATTAACGGAACTGGCTCGATCGCGATCGCAGGATCGAGATATTAAAGCATAAATATATCCGCAGTTAAGTTCCAAAGCGTCAACAGCAGATCGGCACAATCATGGATGTTTGTCGTACAATCTCCTTAACAGGCAAAGGGAAAGAGCCTTCGCCGATCGGGGATTAAAATTAAAAGCGCATGACTTTCTCTTCAATAATTCGTACCCTGGGGCGATCGCCCCTAGCAACAGAACTCCTCAACAAGCTCAAGCGCCATCGCTACGTGCAACTCAACGGCTTAGCCCGCTTGCCCAAAGGTTTGGTAGCTTCCGCCCTCGCACAGCAAGAAGGGCGGAGTTTACTGGTAGTGACGGCAACTCTAGAAGAAGCGGGTCGCTGGGTGGCCGGGCTGGAGGCTATGGGGTGGCAGACTGTGCATTTTTACCCGACTTCGGAGGCTTCGCCCTACGAGCTATCTTACTCGGATGAAAGCGAAATGACTTGGGGTCAAATGCAGGTGCTGGCGGATTTGGTCGAGAAACGAGAAACAAACGGTAATTCTAAGCCGATCGCGATTGTATCTACCGAAAGAGCTCTCCAGTCTCACTTGCCGCCGCCTGCTGCTTTTGAACCCTACTGTCTGACGCTGAAGCGAGGTATGGTTCAAGACTCGAAGATTTTAGACCGCCAACTTGCTTCAATGGGCTACGATCGGGTGGCTCTGGTGGAAATGGAGGGCCAGTGGAGCCGTCGGGGTGATATTGTCGATGTATTTCCGGTGGCGGCTGAGTTGCCAGTGCGGCTGGAGTGGTTTGGGGATGATTTGGAGCAAATTCGGGAGTTTGACCCGTCTTCGCAGCGATCGCTCGATAAGGTCGATCGGTTGGTGTTAACTCCTACTAATTTTAACGCAATTATTAAAGCAGTTTTAGTTGAAAAGAAGCTTGACGAAATCAACAGTCTAGACTCTGTTGACACAGACAATGAAACCGAAAAATTTGTCCGCAGGCTGTTGGGTTTAGCGTTTGAAAAACCTGCATCTTTGTTGGATTATTTGCCAGAAAATACTTTAGTTGTTGTTGACGAACCGCAAGGCTGCGAAGCTCACAGCGACCGCTGGTTTGAGAATGCAGAGCAACAGTGGAAAAATTGCGAGCGGGAATCTGTTGTTGCGGATGCGGGAACAGAAAAGTTGCCAATTTCTCATTTGCAAGTTCCGAAAATTCACCGCACTTTTGCTGAATCTATGGCAGATGTCGCAGGTTTCGACAGGCTAGAACTTTCAGAATTGGCAGAAGATTCGACTGCTAAAAAAATTCAAAGCTCTGCGGAGGGCGACCAGCTACCGTCTGCGATTAATTTGGCTTCTCGGCCTGTGCCGGTGATGCCTCACCAATTTGCTAAGTTGTCTCAAATGCTCAGGGAAGAGCGCGATCGGGGTTTTACCATTTTTCTGGTTTCTGCTCAACCGAGTCGATCGGTTTCTCTGCTTTCGGAACACGACTGTCCGGCTCAGTTTGTGGTGAATCCGCGCGATTATTTGGCGATCGACAAGTTGCAATTGCAGCACGTTCCGGTTGCTTTGAAATACAGCGGGCTGGCAGAATTGGAAGGTTTTATTCTGCCGACTTTTCGGATTGTTTTAATTACGGATCGGGAATTTTACGGTCAGCATTCTCTCGCTACTTTTAGCTACGTCCGCAAGCGCCGCCGCGCTGCCTCTAAGCAAGTAGACCCGAATAAATTAAGCCCTGGTGATTATGTGGTTCACCGCCAGCATGGAGTGGGTAAATTTCTCAAGTTGGAACGCTTGACTATCGATCGCGAAACTCGCGAATATTTGCTGATTCAATACGCTGACGGTACCCTGAGAGTTGCGGCAGATCAGTTGGGGGCTTTGTCGAGGTTTCGGACTGTAGGCGAGAAAGTACCGGATCTAAACAAGCTGACAGGTCAAACTTGGGAAAAAACTAAAACAAAGGTTCGCAAAGCTGTTAAAAAATTGGCAGTGGATTTGCTGAATCTTTATGCTAAAAGAGCTAAACAAACAGGTTACGCTTTTCCTCCCGATATGCCTTGGCAACAAGAATTAGAGGATTCTTTTCCTTACCAACCAACCCCGGATCAGTTGAAGGCAACTCAGGATGTGAAACGCGACATGGAGGGCGATCGACCGATGGATCGCTTGGTCTGCGGCGATGTCGGTTTTGGCAAGACAGAAGTTGCTCTGAGAGCAATTTTTAAGGCGGTTACGGCGGGCAAGCAGGTGGCTTTGCTCGCGCCGACGACGATTTTGACCCAACAGCACTATCACACGCTCTCGGAGCGTTTTTCCCCTTATCCGATCGAAGTTGGTTTGCTCAATCGCTTTCGCACTGAAACCGAGCGCCGGGAGATTCACAAGCGTTTGGCGACTGGGGAATTAGATGTGATTGTCGGTACTCAAGCTGTTTTGAGCAAAGCGATTAAATTTCGGGATTTGGGCTTGTTGGTGGTGGATGAAGAACAGCGGTTTGGGGTCAAGCAAAAGGAAGCGATTAAAGCTCTGAAAACTGAAGTAGATGTGCTCACTCTCACCGCAACGCCGATTCCCCGCACTTTGTATATGTCGCTGTCGGGAATTCGCGAGATGAGTTTGATTGCGACTCCGCCACCCAGCCGCCGCCCGATTCAGACGCATTTATCCCCCTACAATTTGGAAGCAGTGCGATCGGCAATTCGTCAAGAATTAGACAGGGGCGGTCAGGTTTTTTACGTGGTGCCGCGGATTGAGGGGATTGATGAGTTGGCCGCTCAGTTGCAGGAGATGGTACCGTCTGCCAGAATTGCGATCGCCCACGGTCAAATGGATGCTTCGGAATTAGAATCGATTATGCTGACCTTTAGTGCGGCGGATTTCGATATTTTGGTATGCACGACGATTATTGAGTCGGGTTTGGATATTCCGCGTGTCAATACCATTTTAATTGAAGACGCGCAGCGGTTTGGTTTGGGTCAGCTTTACCAGTTGCGGGGACGGGTGGGACGCGCGGGGATTCAAGCTCACGCTTGGCTGTTTTATCCGAAGCAGAACAAGCTGTCCGATCCTGCAAGGCAGAGGCTGCGGGCAATTCAAGAGTTCGCACAGTTGGGATCGGGCTATCAGTTGGCCGTCCGAGATATGGAAATTCGCGGTTCGGGTGATGTTTTGGGTACTGAACAGTCGGGTCAAATGGAGGCGATCGGTTTTGATTTGTATGCTGAAATGTTAGAGGAGGCTATTCGGGAAATTAAGGGTCAGGAAATTCCGAAAGTGGAGGACGCGCAAATCGACCTCACTTTGACGGCATTTATTCCTGCCGATTACATCGCAGATTTGGATCAAAAAATGAGCGCTTACCGGTCTGTGGCTTCTGCTAATACCTCAGAAGAGTTACTGCAGATTCAGGCTGATTGGTGCGATCGTTATGGGCCAATTCCTCTTCCAGCCCAGCAACTTATCCGTGTTGTCGAGCTCAAACAAATCGCTAAAAAAATCGGTTTTTCTCGGATCAAACCGGAGAATAAGCAGCACATAGTTTTGGAAACAGCTATGGAAGAGCCTGCTTGGAATTTGCTCAAAGCTAATTTGCCGGAACATTTGCGCTCTCGTTTTGTCTACAGCAAGGGGAAGGTTACTATTCGAGGTATGGCGGTTTTGACGGCCCAAAAGCAATTGGATAATTTGATTGATTGGTTGGGTAAAATGCAGGGCGCTTTGCCGGAAGCAAATGTTGGATTTTAATATATAATCCCCAAATCTCGCGCACCGCCTAAACCACAGAATAATACCGATGGAACCAGAAAAAATATTACTGCTGTTTTCATGATTGTTTTAGCGACAGAAAGGATTAAAATCGTGAAAAAGTTAGTGAGTATTTTTTTGGCGATCGCGCTAGTGCAAGGAGTCCCAATGGCTGTTCAATCTCAACAAATAATTGACCCGATAGATCGGGTTGTGAGTGCAGGATTGATGAAGAAAGATGCCACTGGCAATTTTAATGCTGAGGGCCTTGTCAGTCGCGCGGATTTGGCGATGATTTTAGTAAAAACTTTTGGTTTGGAACGGCGGAAAACAGCTCAGAAACCGGATATTGAATTGCCGGACGTACCGAAGAGTTACTGGGCTTACAGTGCGATTCAAACTGCTTTGAAAACGGGAACGATGAGTGGATATCGCGACGGAATGTTTTTCCCAAATCAAAGGGTGAGTCGCGCTGAAGCTTTGGCGATTTTTGCTCAAGCTTACGGGGTTTTTCAGTTTCCCGATGCCAGCATTTCGGAGATTTTAGCTAAGTATCCAGATGCAGGGGAAATCCCTAATTGGGCTAGAAAGTCTATGGCTACTGCACTTTATGAAGGGTTTGTTAATGTTGAACTCGGAACTAATAAGATTAATCCTTTGAAGCCGATGAATCGCGGAGATATCGCTTACGCTTTGAGCAAGTATTTGGAGCGCCAAGTAAGGCCAACTTCTTTGCCTGTCCCGGACGAGGAGCCTCCTAATCGCGGCATGGGGCGGTGATTGTGTTGAGTTGTGAGTTAAAAAGTCGATCGCCCGCCATGCAAAATCCCGGAGATTTGGTGACTGTAAAAGCAGCCATCAAACCCCCAGGATTTAAGTTTTTCCTCTTAAACGAGGCTCAAATTATCCCCAGTGAGCTTTAACTCAATCAGCAGTAGCCAATTCGGTACTGCCGCCGCCGCGCTTCCGCGTCAGGGTATTGAAAAGCATCTGACCGACAGCTTTAATCAAATTGCCTTCTAACTCCATGAACATCTTCATGTTCATGCCAAAAGCTGCATTAGCTTCGTCAACAATTCGCTCTGCTGTTGCTTCGTCAATCGGCAATTCATTCATTGCCTGACGGTAGTTAGCTTTGAACTCTTTTTCATCAGGAATATCCTGGAATTCATAGAAAGCAGTGCCTTCTCCCTCAGAAAGATTCATCCCCCGCTGGGCAATTCCCTTTAGGATTTGTCCGCCGGATAAATCGCCAAGGTAGCGAGTGTAAGAGTGAGCTACTAACAGTTCTGGTGCGGTCGCCGAAATCTCGTGAATCCGCTGCACATAAGCTTTAGCTGCGGCTGACGGAGCTACTTGTTCGCGCCAATTCGCACCGTAGTAGTAAAATAAATCTTGCTCTAAACTTTGTTTCCGATTCAACTCAGAAAAGTAAATTTTTGAAACAACCGGGTGCTGCTTTTGGCGTTCCATTTCCTCTTCCATTGCCGAGTAGACAAAGTAGAGGTTTCCTACTAACTTCCGGTAAGAAGTTTTTTCTACAACGCCTTTTAAAAAACACTTGACAAAACCGACGTTTTCTGCCATTGTGTGGGACTTTTTCGTTCCCTCACGCAATTTGATCGCTAAATTGATGCTCATGCTATATTGTCCAACCTTCTATTTTTGTGGTAGTTGATGGATGCGCCAAAAATCTAAAATTTACCTAAGTGTTTACCTTAGATCGATTTGATGAGAGATTGTATTAATTTTTATAACAAAACCTAGACTCAGCAGAAGGCATCCGAAGGTAGAAGGCACAAACAGTTTAGTCATTAGTCCTCAGTCATTGGTTGTTAGCGA
The DNA here is from genome assembly GCF_036704615.1 of Microcoleus sp. K4-B3. Classification (NCBI taxonomy): domain Bacteria; kingdom Bacillati; phylum Cyanobacteriota; class Cyanophyceae; order Oscillatoriales; family Microcoleaceae; genus Microcoleus; species Microcoleus sp. K4-B3. The sequence continues at coordinate 29,483 of NZ_JAUBSF010000036.1, read as the reverse complement.
ATGACTACTGACTAATGACTAATGACTACTGACTACTGGCTAATTTAGATGTCCAAGTCGAGGAGGTTGAGTTTGGGGCCGTAGGTTTCAATGAATTCGCGGCGGGGGGCGACACGATCGCCCATTAAGATCGTAAAGATGCGATCGGCCTCAGCAGCGTCTTCAATTTCCACCCGTTTCAGCGTCCGAGTTTCAGGGTTCATCGTGGTATCCCACAACTGTGTCGGCATCATTTCGCCCAAACCTTTGAACCGCTGGACGGTATAGTTAGCATTCGCCGGAAATTCATTGCGGATGAGAGCATTCCTTTCGCGTTCGCTGTAACAGTAGTAATGATTGCGTCCCCGTTCCACTTTATAGAGAGGAGGACAAGCAATATAGATGTAACCTTGTTCTACAAGTGCGCGCTGATAGCGGTAGAAGAAAGTCAGCAACAGCGTGCGGATGTGAGCACCATCTACGTCAGCGTCAGTCATAATTACGATGTGGTGATACCGCAATTGACCCGGATCGAATTCTTCGCCTTTGATGCCCAAACCCAGGGCTGTAATTAACGACTGAATTTCGTTATTTTTGTAGATTTTGGCGTCGTCGGTTTTCTCAATGTTGAGAATTTTACCGCGCAGAGGCAGGATTGCTTGGAATTGGCGATCGCGCCCTTGTTTTGCCGATCCGCCCGCAGAATCCCCTTCGACGAGATATATCTCTGATTTTGACGGGTCTCTGGAACTGCAATCTGCCAGTTTTCCCGGCAAAGGAGACGATTCTAAGACTGATTTGCGACGGACTAAATCGCGGGCGCGACGGGCGGCTTCAGCAGCCTTAAATGCCTGAATTGCTTTTTCCAAAATAGCGTCGGCTACTTGGGGGCGAAACTCCAAATATTCTGTCAATACTTCGCCTACCAAGGAATCGACAATTCCCCGAACTTCTGTATTGCCTAGCTTGGTTTTAGTTTGGCCTTCAAATTCCGGGTCTGGGACTTTGACCGAAATCACTGCTGTCAAACCTTCGCGCACGTTTTCGCCGGCGAGGTTGGGCTCGTTTTCTTTGATTTTGTTGCGCTTGCGGGCGATCGAATTCATCGTCCGCGTCAAAACAGCCTTCAAACCTTCTAAGTGCGTGCCACCGTCGATCGTCCGAATGTTGTTAGCAAAACCTAAAACGTTGTCGCTAAAAGCATCGACGCACCACTGCAAAGCCACTTCTATCTGCACGTTGTTGCGTTCTCCTTGCACGTAGATCACTTCTTCGTGCAGAGGCTGCTTTTCGCGGTTCATGTAGGCGATGTATTCCTTGATTCCACCCTCATAACAGTAAGTTTCGATACGAGGTTCGCTACTTTTGAGCAGTTCCAAACGGTGGTCGCTAAACGTAATTTTCACGCCCGCATTCAAGTAACCCAATTCTCGCAAACGTCCCGCGAGTGTAGTGTAATCAAATTCAATGCCAGTGCTAAATATTTGAGTATCTGGCAAGAAAGAAACAGAAGTGCCGGTGCGAGTGCCTTTGTTGGGCTTGGCATTAAGTTCGGTAACGGGATTGCCTCTTTCGTAGCGCTGTAAATGTTCTTTTTGGTCGCGCCAAACTGTCACTTCTACCCACTCGGACAGCGCGTTAACAACAGAAATACCTACACCGTGCAATCCTCCAGAAACCTTGTAGCCACCACCGCCAAATTTACCGCCGGCGTGAAGTACAGTCATTACTGTTTCTATTCCCGATTTGCCAGTCTTGGCAACGATGCCGGTCGGAATACCCCGGCCGTCGTCTGTCACGGTAACGGAACCGTCGGCGTTGATGTCAATCTCGATGTGAGTGCAGTGGCCAGCCAGCGCCTCATCTATGGAATTGTCCACAACCTCGTAAACTAGATGGTGGAGTCCTCGCGGGCCGGTGGTACCGATGTACATCCCCGGTCGTTTACGGACTGCTTCGAGACCTTCGAGAACTTGAATCTGGTCGGCGCTGTAGCTGCTGGTCATACAAAAATAGCTCCAATAATGAGGCCTAAAGCCCCGAAAGCTTCTAAAATGGGAAAACTCCTAAAATTATAGCACAAAACCGTTAAAGGCGATGCTAGGGCTTTCTGAAGGGAAATTTATCGGGGGGACGTACCCTTTATAGTTTGACTTGGGTATCTATTGACATTTGGTTGCGGGGCTGTTAGCTGGAAGGTTAAGAAGTGCGATCGCCCGCGGCAGTCTACTGCAAATCATTAATATTTTTGTAATTCTTGCTTTCGGCGCAATGCCCGCGCTTTGCGTGCTTCTGCTTCTGCGTCGCGGGCCTCGATCGCCCGTTGGACGATCGCCCCTGCAACTTCCGGGCGGGCTGTCAAATATTCCATCAACTCTTTTTCTACCAAAGATTTAACAATTTCTTGTACTTCCGGGTTAACCAGCCGACTTTTCGTCGGGCCTTCAAACTCGGGATTCGGTAATTTAACGGCAATGACGGCGGTGAAGCCACACTCTAAAACCTCATTCCCCATTAAAACTGGGTCTGTCTTTTTGAGTTTGCCCAGTTGGTGGCCGATCGCGCTTACCACCGGCCTCACGGCCAATTGAAAGGTGTTAATGTAAGTGCCACCATCGATATTCCGAACGCAGTTAGTAAAACCAAACAGTCGGCTGTAGGAATTATCTTGATTCAGAAGGTGCCACTGACAGGCTATTTCTACTTGTACGTCGTCTCGATCGCCCTGAATGTAAATAATATCTTCGTGCAGCGGTTCGACATCAGAGTTCAGGTAGGCGACATATTCCCGGATGCCGTCGGGGTAACAATAAGTTTCAATTGAGGGAGAACTACTGCCTGGCATTTCCAAGCGGTTGTCAGTCAATATAATTTTCAAACCGGGATTGAGATAAGCAAGCTGCCGCAGGTGAAGGGCGAGAGTCGGGCGATCGAACTCAATGCCATTCTTAAAAATCTCCACATCTGGTTTGAAACAAATCGACGTACCCGTGCGGTTTTCGGAACTGGGTTTAACTGTCAGTTGCGTAACGGGGATGCCTTTCTCAAAACGCTGGCTGTAAATTTGCTCGCCCCGCCAAACAGTCACCTGCAACCATTCAGACAAAGGATTGACAATGCCTAGCCCAACTCCGTGGAGACCTCCTGAAACCTTGTAGCCGTCGTGGCTGTCGCGCCTGCCGGCAAAGTGGACAACTGTGAAAACTGTTTCCAAAAATGATTTGCCAGTTTTGGAATGAATCTCGGTGGGAATTCCCCGACCGTTATCTGTCACGGTAACGGAACCGTCGGCGTTGAGGTCAACTTCGATGCGAGTGCAGTAACCGGCCAGCGCTTCGTCGATCGAATTGTCAACAACCTCGTAAACTAAATGGTGCAGGCCTCGCGGGCCCGTGCTACCGATGTACATCCCCGGTCGTTTACGGACTGCTTCGCGATCTTCGAGAACTTGAATTTGGTCGGCGCTGTAGCTGCTGGTCATACAACAATACCTCCAATAATGAGGCTTAAAGCCCCAAAAGCTTCTAAAATGAGAAAACTTCTAAAATTATAGCACAAAACCGTTAAAGGCGATGCTAGGGCTTTCTGAATGGAAATTTATCGGGGGGACGGAGGCGAATAGTTTTGAGATTACTTCGGGATTTCCGAGGGGTAGGGCCGTCAATCAGTGAAGGGAGAGAGGGGAAAGCATTGATAGGAGAGGATTTGAGAGTTTTTATAGGGAAATGTGCGACAGCTTATGCCTAGATTAATTACGATTTGCGGGGCGACGGCGACTGGGAAGTCTGGAGTGGCTTTGGCTTTGGCGGGGCGACTGCAATCTTCGATTCTGAGTGCGGACTCCCGTCAAGTGTACCGCGAGTTTGACATAGGAACGGCAAAACCGACGGCGGTCGATCGCACTTGTGTACCGCATCACTTAATTGACATCTGCGATCCGACAGAAACTCTGACACTAGCAGATTACCAGCAACAAGCTCAAAAATTAATTGCTGCTGTCGATTTTCCTGTTTCTCCCCCCCTGTTGTTGGTGGGAGGGACGGGCTTATATATTAAATCGATCGTGCGCGGTTTGAAAATTCCGAGGGTAGCACCGATGCCCGAATTGCGATCGCAACTTGCAGAACTCGGACAATCTCAATGTTACGCGATGTTGCAGCAGGTCGATCGGTCTGCCGCCGAGAAAATTCACCTCAATGACCCAGTAAGAACTTTAAGAGCACTGGAAGTATTTTATGTCACCGGTCGCCCTATTTCCGAACAGCAGGGCGAAAATCCTCCCAATTATCCTATTTTACAAATTGGCTTGGATTGCGCGATCGATGTTTTGGTCGATCGTATCAAACAGCGCACCGAACAAATGCTAGAACGGGGTTGGATCGCTGAAGTAGAATATTTGTCTAAAAAATACGGCTGTGACTTGCCATTATTGAACACGCTGGGCTATCAGGAAATGAAACAATATTTGGCTGGCGACATTAAGCTGGAAGAAGCCAAAGAATTAACAATTTTGCACACGCGGCAATTTGCTAAACGTCAGCGCACATGGTTTCGCGCTTATCCTGAAATTGAATGGTTTGATGTTAGCGCACCGGATTTGTTGGAGCGAGTTTGGCAGAGAGTGCAGGAATTTATGAAATGATTTTATATCGAACTTAAAGATATTTTTAACCGCAGATGAATGCTGATGTAATTTAAATTGATTTGCTAGTTTTTAAACTACAGTAAGTCGAATTTTTGCGTTAACTTTGACTCGGCAAAATTTCTCTAATTCTTTGCCGAAACAAACGCACAGCCGCACGCTGTCCGGCTGTTCTGCTTTGTTCGATAAAACCTGGAATTTCTGCAACAGGTAAAAAGGGAAAAGCTAAACTGCGATCGCACATTTCATATTTTCCCTCCACAAGCTGATAAACTTGCAGAGATTCCCGCCGATACCTCCAAAGTTCGGGAACACCAAGAGCAGCATATATGGAATCTTTATTAACTGAAGAATTCGTGTAATCCGACTCTATTGCTAAATCAGGCGGCAAATCCTCTGGGAGGTTGATGTCTCTTTTACCTCTGATGCTGGCTTCATTTTGAATGTAGAAACAAGTATCAGGTTCGACAGCACGAGTTAAATCTTCCCGTTCGAGAGTCAGAGAACCACCTTTCATCACTTCGATTTCTAGCTCGTCTGCTGTAGCTTCAATAAAGCTTTCTATAAGTCCTTTGGGAACTTCATGTTCTAGATGCGGCATTCTGATTTCTAATACTCCTCCCTCGTAAGCAATTCTCCAAGCTCTATCGTCCCCAACATCTGCTAGCAATGCTTTAAAAGTTGACCAACTGACACCTTTTAAAATAACTCGGTTTTCTACTGGGGTAGTTTGCTGCTCGACGGGAGTTGATGTTGTTGTTACCATTTAGCAATTCCTTGGTAGCTTCATCAATTTTTATTGTAGTCGATCGACTGCAAATTTAAGGTAAAATTTACAAACATAGTGCAGGTATCGGGTAGGGACACGGCACTGCCGTGTCCTGTATTTCATTTTGCTAAAGCGAACAAAAAAGATTTTTCTTAATTAACCGCAGAGAACGCAGAGGGCGCAGAGAAAGAGAAAAGAGAGAAATTAATAATTTGAGGAACAAGCCGAAAAGCCTGTTCCTAAAATTACATCTCGCGTACTTAATTAACTGTACAAACTAGCTACATATTCGCCGTAACCGTTATAGGGCAAAGTCGGGCTAGTTTCCCACGACCAACTGTTACCGGGGCCGACTATCCGTTCGCTGGCCTGCGACCATCTGGGGTGTGGCTTGTCGGGTTCGACATTTGCTTCAAAGGCGTATTCGTTGGGCCCGATTGTATTCCAAAAAGTGGCTGGCTGTTTTTCGACAAATTCAATTTTGACGATCGACTTTGCGCCCTTAAAACCGTACTTCCAAGGAATCACTTGCCGCAGCGGCGCACCATTTTGCTTAGGTAGTTTTCTGCCGTACAAGCCTGTGGCAAAAAATGCTAAATCGTTTGCCATTTCCTCAATTCGCAGACCTTCGGTATAAGGCCAAGGATAAAATTGCGAAAATACACTGGCACCTTTGGTAATTTTGGGGTCGTAAAATGAGGTAAAGCGAACGAATTTAGCGTTTGATTTAGGTTCGACATCAGCCATCAGCAATTTCATGGGAAATCCGACCCAAGGAACTACCATTGCCCAGGCTTCTACGCAGCGAAATCGATAAACTCGTTCTTCGATAGGAAATTTTTTGTAGAGGTCGTCGATATCATAAGTGCGGGGATTTTTTACTAAACCGCCTACTTCTACTTTCCAGTTTTCTGTTGGCAAAGCTTGAGCGGCTTGCCAAATAGATTTTGTGCCGCCGTATTCGTAAAAATTGTTGTATTTGGTAGCTAAGGCTTCGTCGGTAATCGCTCGATCGACTTTTGCAAAGGTGGGATTCCGGCTCAATCCCGAATATGCTTGGGTTGAGCTTTGATCCAGAGCAGTTTTTGAGCTAGCATTGCTTTGGCAGCCTGTCAGCGGTAGCAGCGAAGCAGTCACGCCGGCGCCAATTAAATTGGTCATGAAGCGGCGGCGGTTGAGAAAGGCTGTTTCTGGGGTAATTTGGGGATCGAGAATTTCCCAAGATTTGGGGACGCGAATTAACGGCATAAGTAATAGTTAAAAGTTAGTAGTTAGTTTGGCAAATTTTGCCTGAGTTTTAATCAGTCAATCAATCGATTTTAGATTTTAGATTGACTCGATAGAACAAAGGAACAATGATATTTGGCAAGGCCTGGCGATCGCAATGAAAGTATTCGCAATGACAGTATAACGTAATTCGGTCACAGCGAATCCCGCCGATCGCTCGATCGACCTATTAAACCTCGCTCGCAGGAAAGTCAGCAATTATTTACGCGCGATCGACCGCAGCAAGTGTGGCGAAAATCTGGGAAACAATTATGATCAAGCAAAGATTCCAATTATTTAATTTGTCCACAGGAAGCGGCACGCACCGCCCCGCTTTCCTCCCCCACCAGCAAGTATGTCGGACGGGGGGTCTCCAGCGGAAAGACAAATGAGTTACTGCACCAATCCCCATTGCCAGAACCCCCAAAATCTCGATCGCGCGACAGTCTGTAAAAGTTGCGAATCGAATTTGCTGCTAAAAGGCCGCTACCGAGTCTTTCACACCCTCGGTCAAAGTCTCACTTGCCGCACCTTCTTAGCAGTCGATGAAGACCAACCTTCGCAACCCCGCTGCGTCATTCAACAGTTCTGCGGATCAGCAGCCGCGGACGGTCAAAACCAGCTAAACCGGACATTTCTCGGCTCAGCCTCAGTTCTCGACGAGTTGGGCAAACATCCCCAAATACCGAAACTACTGGCATCTTTTGAAGTCGAAGGCTGCCAGTATTTAGTGCAAGAATACATCGAAGGCCGCAATTTAGCCGATCGGCTTTCAGAAAAAGGTGTTGTTAAAGAAATTCACATTTGGTATCTGCTGAGCGAATTGTTGCCAGTCCTGCAATTTGTTCACGACAATCAACTGATTCACCGAGATATCAAACCCTCCAATATTATTCACCGCAAATCTCCCCAAGCATCCCCAGCTTTGGTAGGGAAAGAGCATCTGCATTCCCTGTCCGGGGAAGGTGGTTTAGGGCTAGTTTTAGTCGATTTCGGCGCGGCAATTCCAGCAAACAGCGGGCCGCTCAAAACAGAAACGGTGATAGGTTCTGCCGAATACGCGGCCCCGGAACAAATTAAAGGTCAAGCAATTCCAAGCAGCGACATCTACAGTTTGGGCGTCACTTGCATTCACTTGTTAACGGGAATGTCGCCCTTTGATTTGTTTGACATCAAAGCCGACAGTTGGGCCTGGAGGCATTATTTGAAAGTACCGGTTTCGGCGCGACTCGGCCGCATTCTGGATAAAATGGTGCAGCGAGAACCATCAAAACGCTATCGATCGACCGAGGCAATTCTCAAAGACATGAAATACGGCCCGGCACCGGTAGACGTGATTCTCAGCAAACCCAAGTGGACTTTAGCCATGTGGGGAGGAGCGACGGTTGCCCTGCTGTCCGTAGTGCTGGGTTCTCGCTTGCCATCTCCAGTACCGCAGGCTTTCACTTCTTCTGAGCCTGCTTCTAGCATTCCCGAAATTCGGTTCAATCCGCCCCCGATGCAAAATTTTCGCGGTGAGGCATCGCAGTCAGGGCCTGCTGTGCGCACTCTGGCGGATCGAGACAAAAACCCGGTTTGGGCGGTAGCAGTCGCTCCCAACGGCCGCGTGATAGTCAGCGGCAACAACGACGGCACAGTTCACCTGCTGCACAAGCGTCGCGGCAAGCTGCTCAAGGTTTTAACAGGACATTTGGGCCCCGTCTGGTCGGTGGCAGTCAGTCCCGACGGCAGGACGATCGCCAGCGGCGGCGTTGACGGTACGATTAAATTGTGGAATTTCTATTCTGGCAGGTTAATTCAGACTTTGGACGGACACCAAGACGGCGTGTTCTCGGTGGTTTTCAGTCCCGACAGCCAAACCGTAGCCAGTGTCGGTAAGGACAAAACTTTGAAGCTGTGGCAAGTCGAAGGCGGGACTGAGTTGGAAACTCTCAAGCGGGTTTTTGACGAGGTGCAGTCGGTGGCTTTCAGTCCCGATCGAGAAACTTTGGCGATCGGCAGCAGCGACGGTAAGATCAGCCTGTGGAACTGGCAGACTGGGGAATTGAAAGAAACTCTTTGGGGTCATTCCGAGGGGGTTTGGTCTCTGGCCATCAGCCCGGACGGTCAAACTCTCGCCAGCGGCAGTTGGGACAAGACGGTGAAGTTGTGGGATATCAGCCCCAATAATCAGTCCGGGCAGCCCAACGGTTCTCTGCTGCGGACTTTGATCGGCCATTCCGACAAGGTTAAGTCCTTGGCTTTCAGTCCCGACGGAGACAAGCTGGCCAGCGCCGATTTGAGCGGGACTATCAAGCTGTGGCGGATGGGTTCCGGCGAAATGACGGGCACGCTGAAGGGTCATTCTACTTGGGTGGAATTGGCTTTTAATCCTCAGGACAAAACTCTGATCAGCGGCAGTTTTGACGACACGATTAAGGTGTGGCGGCTGTCTCCTTAATTTGTTCGATTGTCCGCGCTATAAAATTATCAGAATCCCCAACCAAAATCAAAGATTCTGGTTGGGGATTCTGATAATCGGCGATTGAAATCGCTGCTATACAAACTTTTATCCGCTCCAAGCTGACTCAAGTACATATTTAGGCAGTCCCGCCGTTAACGCGGATATTTTGTCCGGTAATCCACCGGGCTTGTTCGCTGCACAAAAAAGCCGTCACATCGGCAATATCTTCAACTTTTCCGAGTCTTCCCAAAGCAGCCATTTGAGTAAATCTTTGTATTTGTTCGGCGGTTTTGCCGACTGTAAAGAGTTCTGTATCCGTTGGGCCCGGAGAAATCACATTAACTGTAATTTGGCGATCGCCCAATTCCTTCGCCAGCGATCGAGTTAGCTGTTCCACCGCGCCTTTTGTCGCCACGTAAGCCCCGTAAGTTGGCAGTAGCATCGCCGTTGTCGAACTGGAAAAATTGACAATTCTTCCTCCGTCTGCCATCCGTTTAGCAGCTTCTTGACAAGCAAAAAACGTGCCTTTAACGTTAATTGCAAAAAGATTATCAAACTCTGCTTCGGTAACTTCCGCTACAGGTTTGTAAAGAATTACTCCTGCATTATTGACTAAAATATCGACTTGTGAATAGGTTTCCAGAGTGCGATCGAACAAATCGCGAATTTCAGCGGTTTTGCTGACATCGGCTTGCACGGCTAATGCTTTGCCGCCTGCTGCTTCAATCGCTGACACAACTTCTTTTGCTTGCTCAGATCCTCTGGCGTAGTTGACGACCACTGATGCGCCTTCTTCGGATAATCGGAGGGCGATCGCGCGTCCAATTCCCCGCGATGCACCAGTCACAATTGCCACTTTTCCTGCTAGTGATGCCATGAGATTTCCTCTGCAATTAGCGTTGATACTGGTTCAAAATAATCATACTATTTTTTTCCGCATTCCGGTACAGAAACAAATTTAAAATCTCAAATAATCAGAATATCCCTCGAAATCGCGGTTGCTAACTAACACTTGTGGTAAAGTAGTATCGGCTGTTAAAGTAAAATCTATGACCGTAAATTCCGAGTTAGCAGAGCAGTATTTGTCAGCGGGCGAGACTCTCCAAAAATCAGGAAAACTTGAGGAGGCGATCGCTCAATATCAAAAATTACTAGCGCTCAAAACGGATGAGGCTGCTGCACTCAACAAGATAGCAGAAATTTATTACGCGCAACAGAAATATGTAGAGGCGATCGCCTCCTGTTACCAAGCACTTCGCCACCAACCCAATTTCGCCGCCGCCTACAAAACTATAGGGAATATCCTGCAAGCCCAAGGCAAAATTGACGCGGCGATTCGTGCATACTCCAAGGCGATCGAATTCGAGCCTAATTTTGTCGAAGCATATGTTAATTTAGGCAGTATGTTTTACAAACAAGGTCGGCTCGATGACGCCATAAGTTACTACCAAAAATCTATTGCTCTTCAACCAGATTTAGCCGTCGCTTATTGGAATTTAGGCAAAAGTTTGGAAGTTCAAGGTCGAATTAATGAAGGTTTATTTTATCAAAAAAAAGCTCTAAATTTACAGCCGGACTTAGAAGGTAGAAGCAATTTAGTAAAAAATAACACTTACTGAAGAGGAATGTTATAGTCGGAATAATTCAATCATTAACGATGCAAGCTGGATCGAAATGGAAATTAACCAGAATCCGCTGGAATTGCTAACGGCTAAAGTACGAGAAACTGTTGCCGATACCCAAAACTTAGCCAACGAAATCTCAGCTAAATTTGAGGAAAGTGCAACTGTATTAACGGCGTGGGTACAATCAGCGCCAAGTTCAATGGTTAGTGCTGGGGCGATCGCCACTCAAGAAGCTTTTAAAATAGCACATAACATCCGTTTTGAGAACCTGCCAACAAATCTGCAATCCAAATTTGCTAGGGCTGGGGTGCGTGACGGAATGCGAAATGTTCAAGAAGCAGCAAAAGTCTTTGAATCCATACCCGCCCAAATTCGTGCCCAAGGCCCGGAAGCAATTCGCAACTTCTGTCAAGATAAAGATTGGAGTCACATCCAAGCACACGTCAATGGAGGCGGAAGCGAAGCTGCTAACGGGATTTTTGAATATTTTTGGGTGAATCGTGCACGCGGTGGTGCAGACATGACTGCCGCAGAATTAGCAGTCGCTAAGCAAGTTTTAGCGGATGCAGCGTTTAAAGCAGCAGTTGCGGAAATCGTTGGGGCTGCCATGAAAGGGGCGATCGCAGCAGCAGTAATTGAGTTAGTATTTTCTATCTTAGAAAACTCGCTATTGTGCGTTGAAGGCAAAATTACCCAGTCAGAGTTAGTCGAACAAGTCGCCACCGCCACCGCCAAAGCTGGCATTGCTGGTGGTGTTATTACTGGCATTCTGTTAACGCTGTGCATGATATTTCCCCCCATTGCCGCGCTTTTAGGTGCCGCAGCGATGCCCTTGGCGGTTGCAGGTATTGGTTTTATGGGAATTCGCGCCTGGGAAATCTTTTGTCACGGCGATCGACTATTTGGTATTACGGAACAAACACAAAAATTTCTGGGGATGACTGAAGAAGTGCAGCTTTAGACACGGCAATGCCCTGTCCCTACGTCTAATTAGATACCGGACTTCTTCAAGAAGTCCGGTATCTCGGTATTCTAAATGATTGGAAAACATAAATAGTATGGATTCAGTACAAAAAACTCAAGATCAGCAGCATCCGCAATACAAGCGCGATCGAGCCAGTGTCGATACTTTATTAGCAGCAGAAGCAACCGACTACAATTTATCGGAATTAGCAAGATTAATAATTCGCTACCGAGGCTTTCCGGGCGCTAGAGATATTCAATCAGACTTAAAAAAAGTCCTGCAACAATGGAATCATAGCGAAGAAAGTCTTTACGAACAAACCCGTAAAATTCACGCCAAAGGTGAGGTTTACAGGAAACAAAAAAGCGATCAAGAAGATTGGCTTTAATCTCAAATCTAGCTTAAATACCTCTTTTATCTCTTACGTGAGAAAGGGTATATTACGAAAGCTTAGAAGTGAACTAGCGATCGAAATTAATGAGTAATTTTAGGCCTCGGAGCTGGTGCACCTCGCAGCATTCCTTCTGTACTGAGGTCTTCATCAATTTCTTCCCAGTGAATGCCATAGCCTCCTCCACATACTTCCCATTTTTCCCTTTGATCGGGCGTTGCATCAAACAATCTTGGATACCAAATTAAAGGCACGGTAATGATTCGTCCGTCCATCAAATCAACACTAATGGTTTCTTCTGTAAAATGAATGTGCTTAACTCTCTCGTCCGCTCGAATCGCCAAAATACCCATACCAAGCCTCCAATAGCGTTTGTTGATTTTCTTGTACTACCGACTGTATTTTACGAAGTTCTTTAGCACTAAAACCAAGGTTGTTTCCTAAACTGACTGGCTCCAACCAAAATTTAACCGATGATTTGTCTCTGTCAATATGAACATGAGGTGGTTCATTTGGTTCATGGCTGTAAAAGTAAAGTCGGTAAGGGCCTATTCGTAAAATAGTTGGCATAATTCCAGGTTATACAATATTTCAATGCGAATATCTGTATTTTTTTAAATTATTTTTCTTAATTCCGTTTGCATTGGTAATGATATAGAGGACACGGCAGTGCCGTGTCCCTACCGCGATTAATTGTAGGGACACGGCACTGCCGTGTCCTGATTTCCGGTAACTATCCTCAAACCATCTCTGGCGAAACTTGCATTGCCGGCTGCGGCTGGAACTGGAACAGCGAATAAACCACATTGCGGCGGATATCCGTCATCATGTCCAAAAACAGCTCGTAACCTTCAGTTTTGTACTCGATTAACGGGTCTTTCTGCCCGTAACCGCGCAGCCCTACAGACTCGCGCAAAGCATCCATTTGTTGCAAGTGTTCACGCCACAAAGTATCAATTTGCTGCAAAATAAAGAACCGTTCCGCATCTCGCATCAATTCAGCTCGGATTGCATTAACTTCCGCTTCTTTCATGTCGTAAGCATTGCGGACTTGTTCGTGCAGGAATGTTTTAATTTCCTCAACGGACAAATCTTCTAGCTGATCCGGTGTCATGTCAGCCAGCAGATAAACAAATTCTTTCACCTTGCTCACAAGTTTGTCGAGTTCCCATTCTTCCGAAGGTAAATCGGGATTGATGTATGCTCCCACGATGTCATCCATCGTCTGTTCGGCATATCTAATTACCTGTTCTTTGGAGTCCAAACCTTCTAATACTCGGCGACGTTCCGCATAGATTGCTCGACGCTGATTGTTCATCACTTCGTCGTATTCAAATACCTGCTTGCGGATATCGTAATAGTAGGTTTCGACTTTTTTCTGAGCGCCTTCGAGGGAACGAGTCAGCATTCCAGATTCGATCGGCATATCTTCCTCTACACCGAAAGCCTTCATCAAACCGGCCACCCGTTCGCCGCCGAAAATCCTGAGCAAATTGTCTTCCAAACTCAAGAAAAACCGCGTAGAACCCGGGTCTCCTTGGCGTCCCGCCCGGCCGCGCAACTGATTGTCGATCCGGCGCGATTCGTGGCGTTCTGTACCGATGACGTGCAAGCCTCCCAACTGCACGACTTCATCGTGTTCAGTGCTGGTAAAAGCATCGTATTCGCTGCGAGTTAAATTGTAAGCTTCCCGCAATTTTTGAATTACCGGGTCTTTTGTCGGCGCTTTTTCCGAAGCTATAGCCACAATATCATCGGCTTGCAATTCCGAGAGCGATCGCTCCCCGTACTCCTTCACCGCCAATTCCACGGCGGCTTTGAGCAGTTGCTCGGCATTTTTCGATAGCTGCGTCGGGAAAATCTGCGCCGAAGCTTTCCAAGACTTGACCTTTTTCCCAGTCGGAGCAAAACCTTGAGGTGCGGGGCGGCCGCCAATACCGGGTACTTGCACCAGCGAAAACCCGTCTTCATCCTCGGGCTGCACGATCCGGGGCATCAGATATTCCCGCAACTTCAGGCGGCCCATGTACTCAGAATTACCGCCCAAAATAATATCCGTACCGCGTCCGGCCATGTTCGTGGCGATCGTCACAGCGCCTTTGCGTCCGGCTTGAGCGATAATTTCCGATTCCCGCTCCACATTTTCCGGTTTAGCATTGAGCAAATTGTGAGGAATTTTGCGTTCCAGCAGCAGCCGCGACAGCAACTCCGACTTTTCCACGCTCGTAGTACCCACCAGCACCGGCCGACCGATTTCGTGCATTTCCGCGCAGTCTTGGGCGATCGCATTCCACTTGCCGGCCTCTGCCTTGTAAACCATATCCGAAAGGTCAGTGCGGCTCGTAATCCGGTTAGTGGGAATCAGGGTCACTTCCAGATTGTAAATCTTCTCAAACTCCGTCTCCTCAGTCTTCGCCGTCCCAGTCATCCCCGACAGCTTCGGATAAAGCAAAAAGAAATTCTGATAAGTAATAGTCGCCAGCGTCTGAGTTTCCGGCTGAATTTCCGCGTGTTCCTTGGCTTCGATCGCCTGGTGCAAACCGTCACTCCAGCGGCGTCCCGGCATCACCCGGCCGGTAAACTCATCCACAATCACGACTTCGCGATCGGGAGTGACGATGTAGTTAATATCCTTAATAAACAATTCCTTCGCCTTAATCGCATTAAAAATGTAATGCGCCCAAGGGTCAGCCGGGTCGTACAAATCCGTAACACCCAACAACCGCTCAGCTTCACCAAACCCTTCATCGGTCAGTAGCACATTTCGAGCCTTTTCGTCAACCTCGTAATGTTCTTCATTTTCCTTTCTCAGAGCAGCAGCTACCTCAGCCGCCCGCATATACTTCTCACTGGGGCGTTCCACCTGGCCGGAAATAATTAGAGGCGTCCGTGCTTCATCGATCAGCACCGAGTCAACCTCGTCAATCACGCAGAAATTAAAAGGACGCTGCACTACATCTTCCATGACAGTAGCCATGTTGTCGCGCAAATAGTCAAAGCCGACTTCGCTGTTAGTCGCGTAGGTAATATCGCAGTTATAATTTTTCTTTCGTTCCACCTGATCCATGCCCTGCTGAATCAGTCCCACAGTCAGTCCCAGGAAGCGGTGCACCTGTCCCATCCATTCCGCATCCCGCCTTGCGAGATAATCGTTGACGGTGATGATGTGTACGCCTTTACCGTTGAGGGCGTTGAGGTATGCCGGCAGCGTCGCCACCAGAGTTTTGCCCTCACCAGTTTTCATTTCGGCAATTTGGCCTTTGTGCAGAATGATGCCGCCGAGGAGTTGGACATCAAAGTGGCGCAGTCCCAAAACCCGCTGTCCCGCTTCCCGCACCACTGCAAAAGCTTCTGGCAAAATTTCGTCTAGTATCTCTTTCTCCTCGTTGAGAGATTTAGCTTTTGCCAGACGTTCTTGAAACTCCGCCGTTTTCCCTCTGAGGCCGTCGTCTGAGAGTGCGCGGAAGTCTTCTTCCAGGATATTGATATCAGCTACCCAAGGCTGAAATTTTCTAAGTTTGCGCGCGTTGGGATCGCCTAGCAGATTTTTAAACATGGCAGGAGAGGCAGATTTTTAATAATTTAGCTATTAGCTTTCAGGGTTACGGGCTGTAGTGTTAGCCACAACATATACCCTCCCCGATTGTAGCAACCATTGGCTCTCCTGGGCCGTCGCTGGGGGCGAGCGACCGATTTTGGATTTTCGATTTTCGATTTTAGATTGAATAATCGATCGACTTTGGATTTTCGATTGAATAGTTGACCTCTGTTCCGGGTTATTAAGGGGATGGAGGGGCCTAATCGTCAAACAGCAGACCGATCGCATTTTTGGTGAAAAGTCCGGAAGTGCGATCGGGTTTTACTCGCCCAAAAGCTACATACTTCTAAAAACCCACGGGCGATCGATTTCCCTCACCCGCCACCAAATCCCACAACACATCAATACCTGAGCCGACATATTTTGCATCCTGATGGCGATCGATCCATTGCACGACAGCAGGCAAAACCTCGCTTGATTTCAGACCCAACTTACCCAAGGCTAATGCTGCACAGTAACGCAGTAAGGAACTTCCATCTTCGAGACGTAACAGCAGGGCACCGATCACGGCTTGTGAAGCATTTCCCAAGTTGCCCAAGGCAGATGCTGCCGAGCAACGCACGAAGTCACCCTCATCTTCCAGACCTCCTAGCAGAGCATTGATGACGGCTTCTGAAGCATTTCCTAACCTGCCCAAGGCAGATGCTGCCTCACGACGCACTGAGTTAGGCCCATTTTCCAGACTTCGTAGCAGAGCATTGATGACGGCTTCTGAAGCATTTCCCAAGTTGGCCAGGGCAGATGCTGCTGCACAACGCACTGAGTTATCCTCATCTTCCAGACCTCGTAGCAGAGCATTGATGACAGCTTCTGAAGCATTTCCCAAGTTGGCCAAGGCATATGCTGCCTCACGATGCACTGAGTTAGGCCCATTTTCCAGACCTCGTAGCAGAGCATTGATGACGGCTTCTGAAGCATTTTCCAAGCTGCCCAAGGCATATGCTGCCGAGCCACGCACTGAGTTAGGCCCATTTTCCAGACCTCGTAGCAGAGCATTGATGGCGGCTTCTGAAGCATTTCCCAACTTGCCCAAGGCAGATGCTGCTGCACGACGCACTGAGTTATCCTCATCTTCCAGACCTCGTAGCAGAGCATTGATGACGGCTTCTGAAGCATTTCCCAAGCTGCCCAAGGCATATGCTGCCGAGCCACGCACTGAGTTAGGCCCATTTTCCAAACCTCGTAGCAGAGCATTGATGGCGGCTTCTGAAGCATTTCCCAAGCTGCCCAAGGCAGATGCTGCCTCACTACGCACTGATTTAGGCCCATTTTCTAGACCTCGTAGCAGAGCATTGATGACGGCTTCTGAAGCATTTCCCAACTGGCCCAAGACAGATGCTGCCAAGGCACGCACTGAGTTATCCTCATCTTCCAGACTTCGTAGCAGAGCATGGATGACGGCTTCTGAAGCATTTCCCAACTGGCCCAAGACAGATGCTGCCTCACAACGCAGGCTAGGATTCTTATCTTTGAGACATAACAGCAGAGCATGGATGACGGTTTCTGAAACATTTCCCAACGATCCCAAGGCTTGTGCTGTCTTATAACGCATATCCTCATTCCCATCTTCGAGGCGTAGTAGGATGACACTGATGACAGCTTCTTTTTCCCCTAATGCTGCTTGATATTCCTGCAAGCGATTTCCATCAACACCCCTTGCTTTCAAAAGTTGCAAAGTTTGCGCCTCAAACTCAGTCTCATTCATACTGCAAAGGATTTGAAAAACCTGAGAGCGAACTCTGCGACCAACCTGTTGCTCATCCCTTACCTCCAACTCAACCAACTTCTCCAAAATCTTCACAGTTAGACTGGAATCTGCCACCTTTAACTCTTTAATATTTTCAGCAAGGCAACTGCCAGCAAAAAACAAATCGCGGTGCAACCATTTCTCATGCTCGCTATTCGCTGCCAAAATTGCCCGCATCGCTTTCGCCGCTTTCTTCGGTTTTTGTTGAGCAATTAACAGCAGCAACACTTCCCGCCAGTGGGGGTCATGCAAATGCTCTCGAATATGCTTGATAACAATCTCAAAATCATTGTCATCATCTGCCTGATAGCCGATTTCCTGAGCGCACAAATATTCTTGAAAAGTCTTGTGTACAAAAGCGTACAAATCTTGTCCTTGTTCGTTGAGCAATCCCGTCCGCTGTTTAATAAAATCAACAAATCGTTTAGCTTCCTCTTTTGCCTGGAACCGTTCAATCTGTTTTTTGGTTTTAATATTCTGAGTTAACTGATATAACAAATCCTCCTTAGCAATCAGCGTCCCGCCTTCAGGCTTATCCGTACTACCCTGAGTGTGAATCCAATAGGCGAGAATTTCCATCTGCCGCCGTAAATCCTCTGCATCTAAATATTTGAATATTGACTTCTCTGTAATGTTTTTGTGAGCATCCCAATTCTTTAACAGTGTCTCCACAGCTTTTTCATAAAGCTTGTGGCGTGCCCTCGGCAGTTCCGCTTGATAGCGGTGAATCAAAGCAATGATTGTCAGCAATAGCGGATTTCTCGCCAACAATTTAATTCGATCGTTTTCATCCAGAGCTTTTTTAATGCTATCTTTGCGGCGTTGAGCTTCCGCCGCATCTGGAACGCGGCTGTCGTACCAGCGATTAATAAACTCATCAACCTTAGCATCATCAAACAGTTGTAACTGATAGTGTTCAAACTCCGAAGTATTAAAAAAATCGCGTTTGTAACCAGCAGGGCGAGAAGTAATAATTGCCAAATTTTGATGATACTGCCCCAAAAAATTCTCAATTTGCTGCACCACCGCATAGCGCTTGGATTCTTCAACAACCTCATCCAATCCATCCAACAAAATCATCGCCCTACCGTCTGCCAGCCAATACTCAAAAAAGCCTTCGGGCAGCGGTTTCACGGACATAGTTTTCTCCGCAAACTGGCGGGCATAGTCGAGGATATTGATATCTGAAAGCCTAGCAAAGTCACGGATATTAATCAAAATAGGCAAGCAATCTATCCCAGAATCCCAGCCGATTTTTTCTGGATAATTCTGAGCCAACATCACAGCAAAAAAGCTCAGTAAAGTTGTTTTTCCAGAACCAGGAGCGCCCAGCAATACAAATTTATTTGATTGATTTTGATTCAATAATTGTGATGCTAAAAACTTTCTAGCAGAGCGAGTTTCTATCTGCATCTGTTGCAGGTTTTTGCCTTCTACCAATTCTTGAACGAGACTATAAATATTTACCTTTTCCTCTTCCAAGACATCGGGCATTACAAAAATCTGAGCCAACTTTTCCGATTTTTCTATTTCCTGACCTTCGACTGCAATGCCAGCAAACTTAACATCATCAAACCAGTTAGCCAGTTGCTTCAAATAGTCTGCTTTGGCAACTTTAAACCTTAAATAACTACTTGTTTTATGGAAATAGGTTTCAGCAAAAACCTCCAACCAATCATGCAGTCTTTCGGGAGCGAATCGGTCTTGAATCTTCTTGTGTTCTGGGACTGTCGCATTAAAGGCTTCAACTAAAAACTCAACTTGAGGCTTTTCTTGGTCGTTGAAAGGTTTCATGAGTTCTGGAAGTGCAGCACCCGTCAAAAAACTTTTAAGAAAATCTTCGACTACACCCTGTTCGCAAGCATAGAATAATTCATGAGTTTTCTGGGCAGCTTTGATGCCCCAAGTACAAGCTTTTTCAAAATCGCTAGGATTAAATTTTTTCATAGCTTCTTTGAATCCTATTTCTGCAAGTTTTGCGCCAATTCCTGGTGCTATTTTTAAGGCGGCTGCTCCAAATTCACTTATCATGGTAATTTTAAATATTTGTGTTTAAGTGGGTGGACATAATTGCGTTTATGTCCACCAACATTGATAATCTCAACTATCTCTAAATTTAGGACACACTTCAAACGCTAATTGTGACCCATAAAAACCAACATCAAACTCAGTAAAAAAATTAGTTCGCCCTAAAAGAATCGGAATATTATTCACCCTAGTCCAGGCAAAAACTAACTGAACTGGATCAAAGTCCCCTACTTTTGCCAAGACTAATAACCCTTTCGTTTCAGCACTCGCTAAATTTCCCGCTAAAGTAACTGAAAATCTTTGCTCTTCCCAAATTGCCCCTAACTGCACCCCAACATTATAGGGCAAAACATTTACACTAGCTCCTGTATCCAGTAAACCCATAACCTCAACAGAACGATTTTGATAAGTTAGTGTTAAAGGCAAATACGGAACATCAGCTAAAACACCAATTCCATCTCGTTTATGTTGAAAAGGATATCGTCTACTATTAAACATTTTGAGTTTGTTTCTGCTCTATTTCTAGTAACTGCGTCAATTGCTCTGCTGCACTATTAGAAGTATGCACTGAATATATAATTTCAGCAGATTCATTACCCATTACAATTCCTTCTTCTTTCGCCAATTCTGCTATTAAAAACAGCATCATTTGAAACTTTTCAGCACGAGACAATTGCCGAAGTTGGGCTAACAATTCAAGATTTGACATAAAACGCCATAGAATTAGTTTTTACATTTTACCATGACCTTGAGATTTCAACCACTCCAAAACAGCACAGCCAATGCGTAAATTTTGAACGGGCCGAAGAGCCCGCCCCGATCGCCCTTATTGAAAAAGCTGTCACATCTCAGGTAAGATAAACCCTAGTTTTAAACAGGTCTGGGCACTTCGTAAGTCAAAAAGTCATAGGCCATTTTCGTATTCGGAAAAATAGCCTGCGCTTCCTTGAGCAAATCATCCAGGACGATCGCATTCCCCGGAGCGTAACGCGGGCTAAAATGCGTCATAATTAGCTGTTTCGCCCCAGCGATCGAAGCCACTTGAGCCGCCATAGTCGAAGTTGAATGCAGGCGATCGAAGGCCATTTGAGCATCTTGATGAGCAAAAGTAGCTTCATGCACCAACAAATCAGCATCCTTCGCCAATTCCACCGCCCCGTCACAAAAAACCGTGTCAGTACAATACACAAACTTGCGCCCGACTTGATCCGGGCCGCAAAAATCCGTACCTTTAAACAGTCGCCCGTCCGATAACTTTACCGTCTTTCCTTGTTTTAATTGACCGTAAAGCGGCCCCGAAGGAATACCCACAGCCTGAGCTTTTTCTACATCAAAATGTCCCGGACGGTCTTTCTCAGTTACTCGATAACCAAAAGCAGTAACTCGGTGTTTCAAAAGACCGCAGCTAACAATATATTCGTCATCTTCATAGATGACACCCTCGTGACTTTTGTGCACCTTCACCGGGTAAGAAAAGTGAGTTTGAGAATAGCGAACGCCAGCTTGCAAATATTCTTCAAGTCCCGGAGGCCCGTAAAGATCGATGCGCTTGACATTCCCCGCCAAACCGCAGCTAGCCAGCAAACCCATTAAGCCGAAAATGTGGTCGCCGTGCAGGTGAGTGATGAAAATGCGGCTCAGTTGGCTGACTTTTAGGTCGCTGCGGAGAAACTGGTGCTGAGTTCCTTCGCCGCAGTCAAACAGCCAAAGTTCGGCTCGCTGGGGCAAGCGGAGGGCGATGCTGGAAACGTTGCGCGATCGCGTGGGGACGCCGGAGCTAGTTCCGAGAAATGTAATCTGCAAGAGTCAAATCACCTCAATTAAGTCTTAAAAAATATGTTACATATATCCAGAGTGCGGCAAATCCGACATACAGGAAATAATCGCACCCAGGAACCGGGATAAATCGCTGTTCCTGCCAACATCTAGTTGCTAAAATCATTTTCGACAAGGGCACAGAGTGCCAAACCCAATTCTAACGTTTTCTTTGTTTCGTTCCTCTTTCTTTTTCCCGAACCGCAGCTTCCCCTGAAAACTTGTCAAACATATACAGCATAAAAGGAAAATTTTCAAATGCAGTCAGGAGTATTTTTTGCTTCCGTTCTTTCGACATTAAAAAAACGCTACTTTTGGATTTCGTTGTTGTTTTGGCTGGTAATGGTAGCCCCAGCCCAGGCCGCGCTGATCTTGCGAGTGGCGGTACAAGACGGGGCAAGTCAGGTAAAAGTCGGCAGTTCTACTAAGGCTGCAATCCGCGACGGTAGCGGGCGCAATTTGGGCGAACTGCCGGCAAACAGTTCTCAGTCAGCTCAATTTCGATCGGGAACAGTGGCGATCGGTCGCTGGGCGGCCAACCAAGTTTGGATCGAGCCGACGGGAAACGGTTATGTCTGGATTGGCGATCGCTGGTATCGGGGACGCACGCTTCTAGTTCCCGAAAAAGGAGGCTTGACTGCCGTCAACTACGTCGATATCGAACAGTATCTCTACAGCGTTCTCGGCGCCGAAATGAGTGCCAATTGGCCTATTGAAGCTTTGAAAGCCCAAGCAGTCGCCGCCCGCTCCTACGCTATCCACCAGCGCCTCAAAAGCGAAACCGAGCTTTACGACGTGGACAATACTCAGTCTTCGCAGGTTTACAAAGGACTGCAAACAGAATCTTCTGGCACTTATTCCGCAGTCGATGCAACCGCCGGTCAAGTTCTGGCTTACAACGGTCAGATTATTTTAGCCGTTTTCCACTCTGCCTCTGGGGGACATACTGAAAATGTCGAGGATGTTTGGACGGAACCCCTGCCTTACCTGCGTGCTGTTCCTGACTTCGACCAAGGGGCGCCGGTTTACCAGTGGAAAGAAAATTTTTCTCGCGCCCAAATCAGCAGCAAGATTTCTGGCGTGGGCAATGTGATCTCGATGAAGCCAGAACGGACTACGGCTTACGGCAGCGTTTTGAAGATGAAAGTAGTCGGAGATGGCGGTTCTAGGGTCATGACCGGCGCCGATTTACGCCGGGTTCTAAGTTTGAGGAGTACCCGCTTTACCGTGATTCCTCAGTACGCGGGCGGTGGGAACCCAAGAAACAGCAGCCAAGCTCCTACCGGTTTTCAAGTTGCTGGCAAAGGTTTCGGTCACGCTGTAGGAATGAGTCAGTGGGGGGCGTACAATTTGGCCCGGCAGGGATACGGCTACCAGCAGATTTTGTTGCACTATTACCGGGGTACTACTTTGGCTAGAATTGCAGTGCAGTAACTGCTGGGAATGGGCAAGGAAGAAGGCAGAAGGCAGAAGAGAAAAACAGCTATTCCTGTATCCGTCACTTCCGTGTCATGAATACAGGGAATTGGGAATTGGGAATTGGGAATTGGGCATGGGGAATTGGGCATGACTAACGACTCGTGACCCCGCCCAAAAACCGATACTTGCCAACGACTCCGGTCCTGGATAGATGAAAATTTTAGACTCTTGTTCAAGCTCCCAGATTCATCTGTGGAGTAAATCTTAAATCGTTCGACTGAGCGATCGCACCGAAGTCTAAAATCTCAAATCTCAAATCGACTGACTGATGACTAATGACTGATGGCTAACTACATTAAGGATTGCTATGCAAAAGTGGGAGTATTTATTTGTGGATGCGAATATGTATCCTTTTGGAAACAAGCTTATTAGTTTATATGTAAACGGTGAAGAACAGCGAGATTGGAAACAAGGCTCGCTGCATCTATTTGTCAACCAGTTGGGGGAGGAGGGGTGGGAACTTGTGACTTTGTATCACGACTCGAAGTATGACCAAAATTGTTTAATTTTTAAACGCCCTAAGGTTATTTAAAAAAAATCTGAGTCTAAAAAATTATGACATCAATAAAGATTGACATTTTCCACCCTTCTTAGCAACGAGCTAAAAGCCCGTTCCGCAACCAATATATTTTATTGTGGAACAGGCTTCCTGCCTATTCTTGAAAAATGTGCAAGATTTGAGTTAAACCTAACTTAACAACAAACAACAGTTTTTTGTCATTAGTATTACAAGTTTTCCGAGCGTTCGATTCTGCGCTGCCATTCGGCATCTATTTTTGCTGACTGTTCTAGTTCTTGTTGGGTTAATTCGGTTTCTGTTGTATAAGCTAAGTCTTCTTCAGTCAGAAGGTTTTCTCCTGCAAATTCCCGAGCGTAAGCCAGTTTTTGGAGCAAATTGGCATCGGGTTCGTTTAATAACCTCGCTCGCTGCTGACGCTCTTGATTGCGGGCTTCTATCCGGCTATTTTTCCACTGAATCCAGAAGTAGCGAATTAAAGGAATTGTGAGAAATCCGACGCCGTAAATCAGGAGCATTGGATAAACAGCGCTGACGAAACCGATAAATCCACCTGCGATCGCACTTTTAGCTAATAAATTTCCTAAAACTAATGCACCAACCAGATTGACGGCTCCTAAGCCTGCTGCGAGCATGATTTGTCCTGAACTGGCGTGACTGAAACGCCACAGCATTTCTCGCAAATAAGCTGCTACGGGTTGAGGATTTTTCTGGACGGCTGTGGTTTGCAATTGCGGGAAATGGTAGACTATTTGCCCTTCGGGACTGACTTCGGGTCTGCCGTCAAAACGGGCGAGAGCAGGTAACATATATTCTTCGTATTCTCGGGCGTATCCCTGTCCGAGATTGTCGAGATACGGGGCAATTTGTTCGGCGGCGACGGCGCCTCGGTTGTTGCGAATTGCCGTGGCAATATCGCTCCACTTGCGCTCTTCTAGATTGTGATTGGGATTGCCGTCTCCAAATATAAAGGAGAAAACTGCTTCCAGAAAACTCATCTGGGGTTTTTGGCCAGTTAAGCGCGATCGCTGCTGGTAGTAAGGTTCGTCATGGTTCCAGTAAAATATCCAGAGTAAGTCGTTCCAGAAGTAGGGAAAAAAGAAAAAGCCACCGCCTCTGTTGCCGCCCCCACCATCTCCTCCTCCTCCTCCCCCGTTATTGTCGCTGCTGCTGGAGAGTAAAAGCGTGATAGCAACAAAAATTAAGAGGATAGAAGCTACCAGCACAACACCGAAAGATATCCGAATCAGATAAAATAGAATGCGCCAGATTTTTTGCCACCATTCCTGCAACTGCAAGCGCAAGAATTTGTTTCGCAAAATATCTCGAAAGTTTTTGGGAAATAGGTAGGCAATGTCGCCGGATTCTGCTACTTGCAGGTTGCCGCCTGCTTCGGAGGCGAGGGTTAACAGTTCTCGCTGCGCAAAATTGACATCTAATCCAGCTTTTGCCGCCACGTCTCCAACCGTAACGCGGTAGCCAAGTTGTTCGACGGCTTGCATAATGGTGGGATTCGGAGCCATAGGTTTCTCTCTGTGAAAATTACCCGGTTATTTTTATTATATATTGCGGGAATTCGAGCTGGTTTTGGCATCCTGGTTTCTGATTTTTTTTGAGGCTGCCCTTGACTTTGGGGCAAAATATTGCTAGTGTTTTGCCGAATAACTTTTAAGTGTTGGCTAAACCCGGATAGCTTAATAAAACTTTGCGATCGAATTTCTCCTCAGCAGGCTATTTGCTTTTTTGCCAAAAGGATAACAGCGGGGGATTGTGAGTAAAGTTAGTAGGGTGCGGTGTGCGATCGCCCGTTGGCGTTAGCGAAGCGAGCCGAAGGAAAGCCCTCGAAGAGGATCGCCCCTGCACCCTACAGCAGAACTTTTCGCTTCTGCGCGGGTTTTTGTAAGTTTTGTGTAGAGTGCCAGAGATATGTTAAAGAAATCTAGTTTTTTTGCAAGTCTTGCAAGAGTTCTATAAAATGGATAGAGCTTGCGCGAGTGTTAAACCCAAGGGCGTGTTTTAAGGTTCGCACTTGCGATCGAGTAGGCTTTTTAGCGCTCTCAACACAACTGCCAACTAAAACAGTTGCGCAATTATTAATAGGAAAACTTTACAGGCTAATTTTTCTGATTAGTCGCTAACCAAAGAATCGCATATGCCAAGAACTCAACGCAACGATAACTTTATTGACAAAAGTTTCACGGTAATGGCTGATATCATCCTGAAGATTATGCCGGCAAAAAAGCAGGCGAAGGAAGCTTTTGCTTATTACCGGGATGGTATGTCAGCTCAAGCAGATGGCGAATATGCTGAAGCGCTGGACAATTATCATGAGGCGCTGAAGCTGGAGGAAGATCCTTACGATCGCAGTTATGTCTTGTACAATATGGGGCTGATCCATACTAGCAACGGCGAACACGATAAAGCTTTGGAGTATTACAGCGAAGCCCTGGAGCTCAATCCGAGAATGCCACAAGCGCTGAATAATATTGCTGTGATTTACCACTATCAAGGCGAAAAGGAAAAGGAAGCGGGCAATATTGAAGGGGCGGAAGGGCTGTTTGATAAAGCTGCGGATTATTGGAAAGAGGCTATTCGCTTGGCGCCGAACAATTACATTGAGGTGCAAAATTGGCTGAAGACGACAGGCAGATCGCAGATTGATGTGTATTTTTAACCTCGGTTGTTAGCGAGAACAAGCCTGATTGGGTAAACAGAAAGTTGTGGTTTTAAGTGTTGAGTGGTAAATTGAAAACTCTTTCACTTAAAACTCACAAATCACAACTAAAAACTAATCACCAATTCCCAACTACAGATTTTTATGATTGACAGAGAAGAAATTCGGAAAGTAGCGAATTTAGCGAGATTGGAATTAACGCCGGAAGAAGAAGAGCAGTTTACTGGTCAACTCAACGGTATTTTGGATTATTTCGAGCAGTTGAGCGAACTGGATACGAGCAAGGTACAGCCGACAACGCGGGCGATCGATGTTAGTAATGTGATGCGATCGGACGATTTGCAACCTTTTGCTAACGGAGAAAGTATTTTGGAGGGAGCACCCGATCGCGATGGGGAGTTTTTTAAAGTTCCTAAGATTATGTAGCTTTATAGTTATAAATCTGTAATGTTCATTCTTGGGATGACAGTCAGTCATGTACGTATTAATTGGTGGAGCAGGAATGATGGGGCTGGGTTTAGCCCAGCAGCTATTAAAACTCGGTCATACGGTTGCAATCATCGATCTCGACCCGCTTGCCTGTCGCTTTGCTCGTGAAAAAATCGGAGTGATGGCATTTGAAGGCAGTGCGGTGAGCACAACGGTTCTTCTGGAAGCCGGAATTAAACAAGCAAGCGCAGTCATTACAGCACTCAGGGACGATGCACTGAATTTAGCGCTGATCACCCTATCCAGGAGCTATGGCATTTCCCATATTGTGGTGCGAATGCGCGATCGCGAATTCATGGAAGCGTATCGACTTGCCGGAGCCAGTCACATCATCAGCACGATTGATTTGGCAGTCGCAACAATGGCCAATGCGATTGAATACCCTCAAATCGAATCGATGATGCACTTTGAACAAGGACAAGTTGAGGTGCTAAAGCTGCCCGTTCCAGGCGATTGCAATGTGGCAGGTCGCACCGTTGCTCAAATTGCTCAAGACCCTCGTTTTCCAACAGGTTCGCTGATTATTGGTTATCAATGCCATGCCTGCGCCAATCTGGAGATTCCGAACGGCAATACTGTTCTAGAAGCAGGTTCTACCATCTTGGTCGTCACCCGTCCAGAGCTAGTTCACCAGATGATTGATTACCTCGGCATTCGCGCTAGTCATCTGCCAACGTTAGAAGTTTCTCATCCAAATCTTTGATGTAAGGCTCAACCAGATCCTCTGGAACAATTCGCTTGCGGAGGGCATCGCTAACGGCTCCTTTTTCTGCTAGGAGCAATCGCCGTCGAATCGTATCTAGCCCGCTGCGATCGCCCTCTATTTGACCTGCCCGATGTTTATTGTAGAGATCGCGCAGCACTCGCTCAGAGTGTGCTACTCGTGCTTGATACGATGCCCATAACTCCTCGTAAACTGCCTTCGGCAACACGCCAGATTTCAGCAAACTATCTAGCTCATCTTGAGCCGCTTTGGAAGCGATCAACTGAATCTGTAACTGTCCAGCTTCCTGCATTACATCAGAAACACGGCTAATTTTTAGTCGTTTTACCAGCCAGGGTAAACTTAATCCCTGTCCGACCAAGGAGAATAAAACTGCACCGAAAACTAGGGCAATGATGTTATCCCGTCCTGGTAGGGTCAAGGGAATCGTAACAGCTAAGGCCATTGATAGAGACCCTTTAATATTCCCTAAAACCAAAACGTGCTGCCAGCGTAGCGGAATGGGACGATCGAACCAGCGCAGCCCCGCTAATAACAAATAGACCGAGAGAATCCGTCCCAGTTGATAGGCCAGAATGACGAATAAAATGGATGGCAAAATTCTCCACAGCGTCAGCGGGTTAATTTCAATTCCAATCAGCAGGAAAATAAACGTATTGACGCCAAAACCAGCGTATTCCCAGAAACTCAGCAAGGTAATCCGATCCGAGGCAGACGAACTGCGAGGCAGCCCAAGGTTGCCAAAAACAAGTCCGGCGATGACCACCGCCACCGCGCCCGATACGCCTAAAAATTGTCCGATTTGGAAGGTTCCCAATGCGAGAGCGACGGTTAGCAAAAGGCTACTCAACCGATCGTTTAAGCGAACAAATATCGGCACGCTCAAATAACCTAAAACACCCCCGACCACTGCCCCACCTAAGGCAACCACGAGCAGTTCCTTCACGCCTTGTATAGGGGTGAGAGAGCCTGTGGCATAAATGACCAAAACCAAATTAAATGAAATTAGAGCAGCCGCATCATTGAACAGAGTTTCTCCCTCAACAATGGTGGACAATCGAGAAGGCACACGGATCTCCTTAAAAACCGCGATCATTGAGACTGTATCAGTGTTTGCCAGAATGACTCCGATCAGCAACGCTGGAATCCAGTCTAGCCCCAGCCCAAATTTAACCAGAACAGCGATAATTGCTGAGGAAAAGATAGAGCCTGGACCCGCCAGCAGGGCGATCGGCTTAAAGGTGCTGCGGAGACGGCTGATATCAGTATTGATCGAGGCTTCAAAAATCAGAATTGGTAGGAAAAGATTTAATACTAAAGAGGGGTCTAAACCAATTCGACGCGACAAGAGCTCCGTAATGGGCAGACCTGCCAACACTAAGCCCGTCACATAGGGAATTCGCAACCGTTGGGTTACGAGTGCCACAACAGTTGCAATCAGCAGCAGAATGATCAAGATGATGACCAATTCAGGAATAACTCCTGCCGTTTGGCTATTTGTAGCAGGATTGCTGCCCAAGGGAGGTGGTTGCGCTACAATCGATTCCATCACCGATACTCCTCTCATAAACTCGTTTTCCTCAAAGAAATTGACAGATTAACTACGGTTTTAGTCTACAGGAGACGGTTCACTCTGTTGTAGGCGTAACTGCAATTTATGTGGTGTATTTGGATGAATGCCGATGAAGCTGAAACAGGATTTCTGGGTGGGTTGGGCGATCGGGGCGATCGTTCTGAGCTCTTGCTCGATCCCAAACTACCTCACAAAGACAACAATCTGATATCGCTGCGATCGTCATTACCTCCTGTTGAGCCCAAACTGCCTTACAAAAGCAACAATTTGATACTGAGCGTAAAACCTCACACTGCTCTAGAAGCTAGTTTCCTACTATAATAGATTGACTGTCACACAGTAATCAGTTTATTCACTTTTGGGAAAGAGTTACGACAACCGATCGCACCACAAAATCTCGCTGGCTTTTCACCCTTTTGCAATTAACGATCGTTTCCCTCAGCGTGGTTCTCATTTTTGCTCTTGCTTATTGCAGTCTGGATGCACTGGATTTGGAAGGACTTCAGGAGCGGAATGGGGAACGTGTTGCTGGATTTCTGCCCTTCTTGTATTTCAGTGTCGAAACATTTTTCCGAATTGGCTATGGCATTCAAACTCCAGTGGGATAACCTTGGGCAATCGTCACTTTAGAGGCAATGAGCCATTTCCTAATCGAAGTTGTCTTTATTGCTCGCATGGCTACTCTAGAGCGCCAGTCCAGTAAAAGAGGTTGACAAAAAACCTCAAATAGGATGTACCCAAACGACTCACAATACGCCAC
>NZ_JAUBSF010000035.1:0-58397 GCF_036704615.1 Microcoleus sp. K4-B3 | reverse complement strand
ACTTGAACGGGTTAATTGGAAATCAGAGACAAGCTGCCTGAGTATAATTACTCACTACAAAAGTGACATACTCCCGACAAGCTCCTTGCCGGTCAGAGTGGTATATACCCTGACGAAGATGACAGAGAATATTTAAACTCTCTAAAAGTTTTCTCTTTAGGTAAACTGATGTCTACTGCTTTTTCAATGGTATTAAATGCTTCAAAGCTCGGATTTGGGAAGGCGGCTGGTAAGAATGATATATTGGCTACGATTGAATCTTCAATCAAAATTTTCAACGATGTCAGTGTAATTATTGAGGAGGGCCATAAAGCGATGAGTAGAGGTAATGTGAGAAATAGTTATGACCGTCACGTATGGCTTAATGAGTTATACAACTCAACAATCAGAATAGATAGAGAATATATTATCGGAGTGGCGGAGGTTCTTGGTGATTACGTTGCTAGACAATAGCCAATTCGGAGCCCACCATCTAGCGGGACTCTTCCTTCAAACAGTTATCACCAATCGCACAAATGTAGCTTGGACTTGCTTCGATCGCGAGTTACATACCTCACTCTTGTCCCCCCCTTCTTAAGGGGGGCTAGGGGGGATCAAACCCAACAACTCCCCACAAACCCCCTCAAAACTCTGCAACACCTCAACATTCGTAAACCTGACAACCTTCAATCCATACCCCTGTAAAATCCCGGTTCTTTCTGCATCATACAGTTTCCCTTGTTCGGTAAAATGACTCTCCCCATCAACCTCAATTACTAACAGTAAAGCCGCACAATAAAAATCTACGATAAAATTGTCGATGGGGCGCTGTCTCAAAACTCGAAAAGGGAAATTTCTCAGAAAATTATGCCACAGTTTTTTTTCCGCAGGAGTTGGATTTTTCCGCAGTTGTTTGGCGATGGGGATGAGTTTTGGGTTGTATGGTAGGTGGAAGTTGGAGTCGTTTAGTTTGGGCATGATCCCGGTACGATCCCCCCTAACCCCCCTTCTTAAGGGGGGGACAAGATGTTAATAGAAATTATAGGTGATGGGGCGATCGCTTGTTTGGGATGGGGAGGTCGATCGCTTTTTTTACGAATCGCGCGATCGATCGATATTGAGTCAACTTTTCCATAGTACAATTAAATTATGTTGCCTAATATTTTATCCGATCGCCTCGATCGCATCCAGCAACCCATTTAACTCTCCTCCCTCATGTCCCCCCCTTCTTAAGGGGGGCTAGGGGGGATCTAGCCTCAAAAATCACCCTCAATCAAACCCAACAACTCCCCACAAACCCCCTCAAAACTCTGCAACACCTCAACATTCGTAAACCTGACAACCTTCAATCCATACCCCTCTAAAATCCCGGTTCTTTCTGCATCATATAGTTTCCCTTCTTCTGTAAAATGACTCTCCCCATCAATCTCAATAACTAACAGTAAAGCCGCACAATAAAAGTCTACAATAAAATTGTCGATCGCCCTTTTGGCATCGAAAGGGCGATCGCTCAGAAGAATCGGGCATTATTTCTCAGCGAGCAACATGATGAATAGATTCAATATATCGCTCAATTTCCTCCTCTGTGCAACTAATTCCATTCTGCCAAAGTTCATATTCACTGATATCTATCTCATCCTTCCAAACCAGTGCATAACCACCAGGTTCAACTGTAAAATTTCTGAAAAACACAGGATTACTTAAGGTCGTAAACATCGGATTATCTAATAACTTAGAGATGTCGTATTTTTTATATTCTAGATTGGTAAACTTAACCATCAATGTGCGATCGTCAATAGCTTTAGCAGAAAAAATGCGTTCAGGTTTCATAAACAGATCGGAGTAATTTTAATGGTGGAAGTTTACTAAATTCTTGGCTATTCCACATATCCAGCAGTTCTTTCTGGTACAACGTAGCCCATTCTATTACCAGCTTTTGGACCCGATTCGGTAAATCTCCTTCTATAATTTCTAAAGACTCAATACCGATCAAAGCGTTGTACTCACCGTAAACTGCGTGAAAATCAGGAGGTGGATGATCCCCAAAGAAAATCTTGATGATTATTCCGTAAAATCGTGCAACTTCTGGCAGAAAGCTTTTCTAAACGATGATATGAGGATTATTATAGCCGAGCTAAGGAGACAATATTAGTTTATCTCAAATCATGTCTGCTCGACAACTAGAGCGAGATCCCTTTTTGGCAGGGAAAGGTCGATCGCTCTTTTAGCATGGAAAGGACGATCGCTTTTTTGGGGATGGGGACGATCGCTTTTTGGGGATGGAGAGGTCGATTTCTCAATCAGTTATGAATGCGAGATCGCTCTCCGCAAATTCAATTAAACTTCAGTAAAATAAGACAGAGCCATCTGAGCCTCCCAATCTAACTCACCATGCAAACTTTAACATTTGACAGCATTTTAGACGCGATCGAAACCTTGTCTGTAGACGAACAAACCACTCTGCTTGTCATCATGCACCGCAGACTTAGCGATCGCCGTCGCACCGAAATTGCCGCTAACATTGCACAAGGAAAACAGGATCATCAATCTGGAAACGTCTTTCGAGGTACAGTTGATGAAGCGATCGCGGAGCTAAACAGTTGAAAATTATCACCTTTGCTCCCTCATTTAAACGTGCCTACAAAGGCCTGATCCGCAAACACCCGGAACTACAGTCCAAAGTTGAAGCTGTCTTGAGACTTTTGGCAGAAAACTCTTTCGAGCCATCACTGCAAACACACAAACTCAAAGGTCAATTAGCTGGCTCTTGGGCTTGTACAGTGGAATATGACTGTCGGATTGTATTTGATTTTGTTAAAAATCCAGAGTTGGGAGATGAAGAAATTCTCTTGCTCGACATTGGCAGTCATGATGAGGTGTATTGAAAATGCTGGCTTATGAGCACGCATTTTACCAACTAGATTTTACTCAATGGATTCAGCTATCATCGGAGTTAGAAAGCCTCATCATTCAAGCCGTTAACCCACCCTATAACGTGAAAATTTCAGCGAGGGACTAATTCTATGCAAACTCAGCCTGCTATCACCGAACATCTGTCACCGGAATTAGCACAAATCTTTCTAGAAGGATTACCCAAAACCATTCGTAAAGCACTGTCCATGCGGGCTAAAACCATGAATTATCCCGTTTGGGCAGTAATTGAAATGGCGATCGCCGATTATCTCGATGAAGAGGCTTTATCCTTTGTCGATTGCAAGCCCACAATCGACTAGCGATTGTTTAGTGCGATCGCCCTTTTGGAATAAGTCAAAAAGTGATCTCGCTCTTTTGGGGATATGGAAAGGGCGATCGGTCTTGTGGATGGACAGGGGCGATCGCTTTTTAGGGGTGTGAGTGCGATCGCGCTTCAACTCATTCTATTCTTCTACATTCTCAAATTCATCCATTTGCAATGTATACTGCAATGCTACCTGTAATCTTGATACATAATCTGCTGAAAGAGTGCCCAATTTTTTGATTAATCGCTCTCTATCTACCGCTACTATTTGATAGCAAAGCACGACAGAATCTTGTGTTAAACCACCTTCACCAGTCGGTAAAATAATTGTCCCTGGTATTTGAGCATCGTCGCAGATTACTTGTTACCGGAATTACGACTACTGTTGTAGTAAAGCGGTCTAATGTATCTCGCTGTACAATAATGACTGGTCTAATTCCTGCTTGTTCTGACCCTCTAGAAGGATTCAAATCTGCCAAATAAATATCTCCTAGCATCAGATTTTATCCTGTTGCTGAAGTCGAGGCAGATAATCACTTAAGGCGACTTCTGCAAAAGCTAAATCCTCGGTGGCAAACTCAGCTTTTAGTAGCGCAGCTTCTTCATCAGAAATGTCATCCCATTCTCGAAATAATTGTTTTTTATTAGCAGATTTTTGAACTATATATTGTTGAGTAGCTTGCTGTTTGTCAGCCAGATATTTCCAGATTACGCGCTCTAGTTCCTGTAACTCTAAAATTTCCAGCATTTCAAGCTGATTAACAATTTGTTTGAGGATTGCCTGTGACATAGGTTTTCACTTTTTGCGCTTGCCTAGCTTGTCTATTATACAACTATTAGCGTCAATTTGAGTGCGATCGGCGATCGCCCTTTTGGAATAAGTCAAAAAGTGCAATCGCTTTTTCGCTATTTTTGGCTATCGCTCTTGTCGATGGACAGGGCTATCGCTCTTTTTTTCATAGAAAGGTCGATCGCTCTTTTTGGCATAGAAAGGGTGATCGCTCTTTTTTTCATAGAAAGGTCGATCGCTTTTCTCGATCGAGGAATCTCGCTTTTTGGTTCGAGGAGGGGCGATCGTTTTTCTGAGGAATGCAGCAAATTAATGGTAGAGACACGGGTCAAAGCCTGTGTCCCTAGAGCGTCAAAATATGATAAACTTAGTTAAAAGCACTCGCCTTCAAGATATCCAAGCCATGAAGCTTATTTCTTTGTCAGCACATTTTGATGGGCAATCTATTCAGCTAGATGAACCCTATAAGCTTGAACCAAATATAAAACTCATTGTCACAGTCCTCCCGGAACAATTAGCAGAACGCGAAGCCTGCTTGCGGTTGTCAAGGCATCAACTAAACAATGCCTACAATCAGAACGACGATTACCCGCTCGATGCAATTAAAACACCAAATCCTGACTATGCAGGAAGCTGATGTTGTTCTCACCCCAATTCCTCAAGCTGACGGGACAATTAAGAATCGTCCAGTCATCCTTCTGAGGGAACTACCTCCTTATGGAGATTTTTTAGTTTGTGGTGTTAGCACCCAACTACATCAACAGGTTCCAGATTTTGACGATATTATTTCCCCTTCAGACCCAGACTTTGCTGCCAGTGGTTTACGGTCTCAATCGTTAATTCGGTTAGGTTTCCTTGCTGTATTGCCTCGCAATCAAATTATCGGTTCTATTGGAGCGATTTCCTCAGAGCGACATCAACGCTTACTAAAAACTCTGAGTGATTATCTTGTGAATTAGGGAGAAAGTCGATCGCTCTTTTTGGCATAAAAAGGTCGATCGCCCTTTACTCCTTTTTCTCGATCGAGGGCTGCATCAGCAACTAGCGCAACGACTGAATTATGCTGCCTAATATTTTATCTGATGACCTCGATCGCATCGAGCAAGCCATTCAACTCTCCTCACTCAAAGTCCCCGTTCTTAACGGGGATTTAGGGGAAGCGAGACTGTTGCTCCTACCCGCACCGAAATACAATTTAGATGCGGGACAGCTTACTTAAAAAAAGTGGGAATCTAATCGGTCAAATCGGGGAAAACCTCGCGCACGGCCGGATGCACCAAGCGGTGATTCTGCACGTTCAATCCCTTCGCCAAACTCGGATTCATTTCCAAAGCTTTAATCCCGTTATTTGCCAACTGCAAAACATAAGGCAAAGTGCTGTTATTCAAAGCTTGAGTCGCAGTCCAAGGCACGGCACCGGGCATATTCGGCACGCCGTAATGCACAACTCCTTCCTCAACATAAGTAGGATTTGTGTGTGAAGTTACCCGCAAAGTTTCCACGCAGCCGCCTTGGTCAACGGCTACGTCAACAATCACAGAACCGGGGTGCATTTTCGCAACAAATTCGCGAGAAACCAGCACCGGAGCTCTTTTACCTAAGACCAAAACCGCACCGATTAACAAATCAGCATCGGGAACAACTGCTTCAATTTGCAAAGGACTGCTGTAGAGGTATTCTACTCTGGAACCGAACAGAGTTTCCAAGTAGGCTAAACGATCGACATTTACATCCAAAATCTGCACTCTCGCGCCCATTCCTACAGCAATTCGCGCTGCTTCCGTGCCGACGATTCCGCCGCCCAAAATCACAACTTTACCCGGTCTTACCCCTGGTACACCGCCCAAAAGTACGCCCCGACCACCTTGCTGTCGTTCCAGAAATCGAGCTCCGAACTGCACGGCCAAACGCCCTGCAATAATGCTCATCGGCGTCAGCAGCGGCAATTTTTTGTCCGGGAGTTCGACGGTTTCGTAGGCGATGGCCTGAACTCCGCTGCTGATTAAATGCTCGGTTAATGTGCGATCGGCAGCCAAGTGCAAATATGTAAACAGCAACTGCTCTTTTTGCATCAGCGGATACTCAGCAGGCAGCGGTTCTTTAACTTTAACAATTAGTTCGCGATTCCAGACATCTGAAGCCTTTAAAACAATCTTAGCCCCTGCTTCAACGTAGTCCTCGTCCGCAAAACCGGCCCCAGCACCAGCATTCGTTTCTACAAAAACTGTGTGGCCTTTGTCCGAACAAGCCCGGACACTTGTGGGACTGAGCCCGACTCGAAATTCTAAATCCTTGATTTCCTTGGGGACGCCTATTTCCATCTATAACCTCTAATCTCAGGCATACGTAGATCGAATCTAACCTAAAAACCATCCCCAGCGGGACAATACCATTGTAGATTTTAGATTTGGCAATCCGCCTAGTCTAGGAGAATTTTTGTGGGATTTTCCGCCAGTGCGATCGCAATTTCCCAAATTGATCGTTTTCCATAAAGTCGATCGTCTTTTTAGCTTGTTCCTACTTTATTTGATATGCGTGGTCGGCATTGATATACCCTAGGTCAAAATACTCCTAAGTGAAGCCACTTAAAATGGTTACTCTACATTTACCTTTTATACCCCTTTTTTTTATTTTTTTTGTGACTTACTTTTTCTTTAAATGACTCCAAATTATAATCAATGAGGGGCAGTTTTTTGGGTTGGTAAGAGAAATTATTTTTTAGCAAAGCACCCGTATTTAGTTCCCACCTCAGCAACCATACTATCTTTAGATATTCCAACATCTTCGCCAGACTTTCAACTAACTAGGTAGGTGCAAATGAACTTTTGACATTTAGGGAAACTTATCTGCTAAAAAAAAATGGTAAAAATCTCAACAAACAACCCGAAACGGTATAAAGTAAATGGTGGTTCTAGAGATTTGCTTAAAAAAGAACTAACTTCTAGAGAGTTTGGTGTCAATATATTCGATCGGTCATTTATAATTTAACAGCAGCGACTCAGGTCTCTAAAAAAAATGCCACGCACACCTACCTTAACATTCGATCGCGGAACTCTATTGCTGCACCCGCCGCCCAAAGGCAGAGACTGGGCGGACTTTGCCACTTGGGACGATCGCGTGGAAAAATTCCGCATTCGGGCGATTCACTACCGCCCGCTGGTAGAATGCCTCCAAGCCGAGTGCATTCACTTTACCGACGAAGCTAGGGCATACGAACTACTAGGACTCGTACCCAACGTGGAAATGCAGCCTTACCCACATCAAGAACAGGCCCTCGCAGCTTGGCAGGAAGCAGGAAGCCAAGGAGTAGTCGTCCTCCCCACTGCTTCGGGCAAAACTTATCTGGCACAATTAGCCATGCAAGTCACTGGTCGCAGTACATTAATTGTAGTACCAACTCTCGATTTAATGCACCAGTGGTATGCTAATTTAAAAGCAGCTTTTCCCGACATCGAAATCGGATTGTTGGGTGGAGGTTCGCGGGACAAAACGCCAATTTTAGTGGCAACCTACGACAGTGCAAGTATTCATGCAGAAACCTTGGGCAATAAATACGGCTTGCTGGTTTTTGACGAATGCCACCATTTGCCAACAGACTTTTATCGAGTAATTTCCGAATATGCGATCGCGCCTTTTCGACTCGGGCTGACAGCTACACCCGATCGCACAGATGGCCGCCACAGCGATTTGCATTTCCTGATCGGCCCGACAGTATTTAGCAAAAGACCCGAAGATTTGGCAGGCGATGCTTTAGCCGACCATAAAATAGTTCAAATCATGGTAAAACTGTCAACAGAAGAAACGGACCGCTACGCCGAATTAATCAACATTCGCAACGACTTCTTAAAACAGTCTAACATCAGAATATCCAGCCTCGAAGGTTGGAAACAGTTTATCATGGCAAGCGCGCGATCACCCCTGGGACGGCGCGCCATGCTAGCCCACCGCCAAGCCAAAGAAATCGCCCTTTGTACCGAAGGCAAACTGCGAATCTTAGCCAAAATACTAGCAGAACACTCTCCCCAGCGCACCCTAATTTTCACCGGAGACAACGCCACAGTTTACCGAATTTCCCAAGAATTTCTCATCCCCACAATAACCCACCAAACCCCTGTCAAAGAACGCCACGAAATCCTCGATCGCTTTCGCAGCGGCGAATACAAAACCCTCGTCGCCTCCCACGTCCTCAACGAAGGAGTGGACGTTCCCGACGCCAGAATTGCTATCATATTGTCAGGTACGGGCAGCGAACGCGAATACATTCAGCGATTGGGTCGAGTTCTCCGCAAAAGCAGCGATGTAAATAAGTTAGCAATTCTGTATGAAGTCGTCACCGAAGACACCAGCGAAGAAAGAACTTCTCAACGCCGCCGGGGAGGAATGCCAGCCCAGAAACCCAAACCGCAAACAATAATAGAACCGCCAAAGCCAGAATATCAGGAACTAGAAACTATCAAGCCGACACCCATTTACGGAGTTAATCGCCAGACAACCCAGCGCGCGGCTGAGTCGCCTAAAAAATGGGGAGAAAATAATGATGAAGAAAATGAAGAGGAAATCTTGCCAACTTAGTGTATAATCTCATGAACAACTAATTAATATTACCTAAAAATGATCAATATCAGAGAAATAACTAACTTTAAAGTCTTCCCCAAGCATACTGGAGTTTGGGAAGGAAACTGGACAATACTAGACGCCGACTGCAACGAGATTCAGAAGTTTACAGCAGTGTTAACCCAAAAAATAGTTGACAACCAGTGGAGGCAAACTAACGTTCAAACTTATGCCAATGGCAAGACAGACACCCAAAATTTTGTGGGTAATACGACCAATCAAGGACAAATAGAAATTGAAAGTTCAGACTCTCCCTTTTGCAACTACAAGACATTAGCGACAGAAGTTGGAGATAATTTGATAATTTTTCAAATATGGGACAAAGTAACTGGCATTCTGAGGGCTGTTGAAACAATCAATCTTGTCAGTTCCGATCGGCGAATTAGGACTACCCAAAGCTTGACAGAAGAGGGAAAACTTAGGGGAGTTATGGTGATTGTTGAACGAAGAATTGAGTAAAACTTTTCACTGCTTATGTTACCAACTGATTTATTAAGTCACCGCCAAAACGGAGAATCAATCATCCCGCTACGCCTCAAGATAGATGCTAAAAACTTAGAAGCAGCTACCGAAACGATAAACTGCTTTCAAGAGTCGATCGGCAAAACCCAAGGCGAGCTCGACGGACGCTTGCTAGAATTAGAAGGCGACAGCCCCGATTACCGGCTGAAACGGGGATTAGCGCACCTGCTGAAAGGCGGTTTCTGCACCTTGGAAGTCATCAGTCCCCTAGAACCCTCAGAGTTGAGACAGCGGGTTTTTGCATTGTCTGCGCGATCGACTCCCAGCCCTCAATCCACCCAATTAACCCTGGAAAAAGTAGCAACTGAACTCAGCCAAGACTTAAACAGAGAAGTTTTGCCTCACGAAATCACTACAGGTTTATACGCCGATTTAAACGAAAACAAAATCCTCACTGAGTTTAATGCACCAACACCCGAAAACTTGCTTCACAAATACAATCTTTCTCAAGTTCAAGGCATATTTTACCGAGCAAGTCAAGTCCAATTAACCGCCCACCGCAACGATCCGGGAGAATACAAACTCTTATTTCGCTATCTGAAACTATTTCAATTAATGACTTACATCGAAGGCGATGCAGACCACGGTTTTACACTGACAATAGACGGCCCTACAAGCTTGTTCAAACCCAGCACCCGCTACGGCTTAGCCCTGGCGAAAATGCTGCCCGCACTGCTGCACGTCACAAAATGGAGTATGCACTCGACACTGCACACAAAAGACCCTTTTAGCGGCGTTTTGAAAACAGGTAAATTCACCCTAAATTCCGACTGCGGTTTAGTCAGCCACTATCCCCCTGGCAAGCCTTATGATAGTATGTTAGAAGCCGCATTTGCTGAAAGATGGAATTCCACAAAAACCGAGTGGCAACTGGAGCGAGAAGTTGATTTAATTCCGATTCCAGGTAGCGTGATGATTCCCGACTTTCGGTTAGTGCATCCCGACGGGCGAGTGTTTTTATTAGAAATAGTTGGCTATTGGCGGCCGGAGTATTTGCAAAAGAAATTTGCACAAGTACAGAAGTCTGAATGCGATCACTTGATTTTAGCTATTTCCGAACGGCTGAATTTAGAAAAAGCCGGAGTGAATGTAAATGACGTTCCGGCAAAAGTAGTCTGGTTTAAAGATAAATTGTTGCCCAAATCAGTCCTGGAAGTCCTCGAATAGTATACCAATCCGCCCATCAGTTGCAAACTTCTTTCTTTCTTTCTCTCTCTGCGCCCTCTGCGCCCTCTGCGGTTCAAAAAAATCCTCCTCAAAAAACCTCCCACATTGCACGCTATACTAAAATGGGAATTCACCCAATCCTTGCCACCGCGTAGTCTCACCCTAAAACCGATTGAAAAATGGCAGACACAAGTATTGTCGAAAGAATCAAAAAGCTTTTAGCCCTCGCCACCTCATCCAATGAAAACGAATCGACTGCTGCGGCAGAAAAAGCTTCCCTGTTACTGGCACAGTACAATCTCAGCCTCGCGGATTTAGGGCCAAATCACCAAGAAGAGATTGACGAAAACTCAGTTGAAACAACATCAAAATTTGTTACTTGGAAAATGATGCTGCTGTCGGGAATTGCCGACGCTAACGGTTGCAATGCCATGCGAAATACTTATAATGGCAGTATGTTTTTGGTGGGAACTTCTACCAACCTGATTGTTTGCAAACATCTGTACGAGTATTTGAGTTCTGCAATTGAAAAAAGGGCGAAGTACCGCAAAGGAAACGGCCGGGGGTTGGCGTATCTGAATGCTTTTCGGGTTGGATGCGCGACAAGGTTGAGACAAAGATTGTTGGAACAAAAACAGGAGATGGAAGAGTCGGGAATTGCGGGTTCGGGGGATGCGGCGGCGACTCCAGGGATTGTAGTGCGATCGATGTTTGAGAAAAATCAACAGGCGATCGCCGATTATCTAGAGGGCCGAGGGGTTAAAATTAGAACGAGAACAGATTCTCAAGTCAGCAGTGAGGCGGGTTTTAATTCGGGGTATGAAGTGGGCGACAAAATTAGTTTGCACAAGCAAGTGCAGCCGCAAGGGGATATGAAACAACTCAATGAATGTCTTTGAGTAGGGCGTGCGATTCTGGGATGACTTATCAAGAAATTCTAGATGATTTTCCCTATCTCACCCAACAGGATATTTTGGATTGCTTGAGTTTCGCAGCTAAACGGTAATTGGAGCGAGAGCATTATAGTTAAGTGAATAAGATACATAGGGTAAAAACATGACAGTTTACGATCTAACTATTGCTAAAATTAGCCAACTGCCGGAGTCACTTGTTGAAGAGGTGAATGATTTTATAGACTTTTTGCTCCTCAAATACAACAGTGAATTGCCACAGCTTACTGAATCAGACTTTTCTGACTATTTAAAGAATTTAGAAGCCTACGAAGAAAAGTTAGCCCGTGGAGAGATTCAATGGTAGCAGCTTCATCACTAAATCCAACATATACAAGAGGAGATGTTGTGTTATGCGATTTGAATCCGGTAGTTGGTACGGAGCAAGCTGGTATAAGACCTGTTGTCATCTTACAGATTGACCGTGCTAATGCAGTAAGTCCTCATACTATTATTGCACCGTTTACTACAAAGATTCGTCGCGCTCTTTTACCTTCTCATGTATTTGTTCCATCTGGAGTTGGGGGTTTAAATCAAGATTCAGTAATACTTTGCGAACAGATTCGAGTGATCGACAAATCTAGGGTTATTAGGCTAATTGGTCATTTAGATGAAAATTATATGGATGAGCTGGCAGTAGCCCTACGTGTGATTTTAGGCTTGTGAGCGATCGTACTTAGTTACGGGCAATTAAACCGCACTCTCGGATCGTCTATAGGCACAAATTCATAAGCAGAGTTATTGCTAGACGGGACTACTGCTACCAATTGAATAGTTGACTCCTTGCGATCGCCATTATTGTCAAAACTTATGTAACCTGTAGCTCCAATAGTCTTAAAATTAGGGTCTGCCAAAGCCTTCTGGACGCTAATGCGGGTTGGTTGCGACAGAGTTTTTAAGGCTTCTATTACCGCACGAGTTGCATCATAAGCTGAGGCCGTATTGGGACTTACTAGAGCTCGCCATAACATCTCACTATCTTTTGGAAATTGTTGATTTGGACTGTTCAATATATGCCAAAAAGTAGCTATAACCAGGCGGTTGACAGCTTCTTCGCCAGCCTCCTTCAATGTCTGATAATTGTAGAGGGTATCTCCTCCTACCATACAATAGCCATCGCGATTTGCTTTGATCACTTTTATAGCTTGGTTATGAGTTGAGGTATTCGGAAATAAAACTAGCCCTGTAGAACCTAGTTTTTTGGCTTTATCTACAGTTTTATCTGGATTGAACAGAAGGTTAGATAAATCAAATTCCTCAACTATGTTTCCACCACCAGATGTGAAGTTAGTCTGGAATTGAGCCCGGAGAGATTGGCTATAAGGATCTCCAGGATTGTAAAAAACTGCCACTCTCTGCTGACGAGCTTTATTGAGCAAGTAACCAGACAAGCTTTGGGCAGTTACCCGATCGCTAGAGACGGTGCGAAATATAAAATCCCCTGATTTTGAGATATCTTCAGATGTACTTGTAGGAGAAACTAATACTAATTTTTTCGTTTCATAAACAGGAGCAGTCTTGAGAGTTACTGAACTGGAGAAGTGACCGACGACAGCTAATATGTCAGATTTAGCGGTCAAAACATTCGCTATCTCAGTACCTTGGTCTTCTTTGTCAGCATCATCTGCGAGCACTACTTTCAGACTCTTACCATTAATTTTTTGTCCCTGATTGACCTCATCTTGAACTTGGGCAACCCCTCGCAGAAGTTCCTCTCCCCATTGGTTTACATCGTTTGTACTGCTATTGAGAGGAGCAACAACCGCGATCGTGTAAGCAGCCAACTTTTGAGCTGCGATCCGAGCGTTATTGAGATAAATTAAAGTTTCTGGATCTCTGGGTTCTTTTTTCCTTGCCTGCTCAAATAATCTAATTGCTTCACTATACTTACCGTCAGTGAATGCTTTAACCCCATTTTGCTTTTCTGATAGTATCGAGCCGGGAATTAGAATTGTTTTTCCCTCACTTAAATGATTTTCACCCGGAGCGATCTTTTGTGGTGATTTGATAGGTGGTTGTGGGGTGGGTAATCGTGAAAAGTTAAAAACGAGCGCAGCAACTAATGTTGCTACGGCTAATCCTAACCACAAGATTTTCTTGGAACTCAAACTGCGTACCTGCGACATCAACTGGGTGAGCGGGGAAAATACAAATTGGCGCCGTGGGGGTGGAGGATTGAGCGGTGTCAAGGCTCGCAATGCCTGCAATGCCTCAGATGCCGACTGATACCGATCGTTGAAGTGATAGCGCACCATTTTGTCTAAAATGTTTGCTAACTCAGGAGAAACCTGTGCCCAAGGATGCCAGATGATTTCACCATCTAGAGCTTTTTGTATTTGACTTGAAGGATTTAACCCCGTGAGTGCTTGGATGCCAACCATTCCTACAGCATAGATATCGCTGCTAAATTTTGGTTGTCGGTTGGCTTGTTCGGGAGGCATATAACCGATCGTCCCAATTGAAACTGTTGGGTTCACTAACCCCGCAGATTCTCCCAAGGTACTGATTTCTTTGACTGCTCCAAAGTCAATTAAAACCAGCTTTCCGTCTCGCCGACGGTGCATTATATTAGAAGGTTTAATATCCCGGTGAATCACTTGCTCCTGATGAACAAATTTAAGAATTCCCAGGATGTCCTGCAACAGCCTAATCACCTCATCTTCTTTTAGCCTCTTGCCTATTGTCAGTTCTTGGCTGAGGGTGTTGCCTTCAATAAACTCTTGAATTATGTAGAATTTCCCTTGTTTTGAACAACTATTAAACAGTTCCGGTATCTGAGAGTGCGTTCCTAATCGTTTCAAAACTTGAGTTTCTGTATTAAATCTGTGTTTTGCTTCTTGCAATATGGCTAGAGCGCTAGATGACGATATAATTTCTTTGACGACCACTTGCAGGGATGGATTGTTTTTATCTTCAGCTAGATACGTCTTGCTAAATCCTCCATGCCCCAATTCGTCTAGAATTTTGTATTGACCGCCAATCACATCCCCTGGATTTAGAGTCATACGGTTTAGGTAAGGCTTTGATTTGGTAATTTAATTGATGATAATTGTGCCACAAAATATAAATTGTTGCTACTTAGGAGCGCTGTCTAAACCTTTTAAGGCTTGCAATGCTTCCTTTGCGGATTGGTAACGATCTCGAAAGTGATAGCAAACCATCTTATTTAAAACCTCTGTCAACTTTTCGTTCACTTTTACCAGATCCGCCCAGATGATTTCCCCAGTATCCGCTTGAATTTTAAGTTTCCCAGGATGTACCCCTGTCAGAGCTTGGATGCCAATCATGCCCACGGTATAGATGTCGCTGCACAGTCGGGGCAAACCAGAAGCTTGTTCAGGGGGTACATACCCTTCAGCGTTAGGATATGAAAACGTTCTTGTGTTATGCCCAGCCCTGATTGTCTTAAACTCCTCAAAATCAATCATCACTATCTTTCTGTCGGATTCTCGCCGGATTAAATTCTTAGGATGAATATTACGGTGGATAACTTGACGCTGGTGAACAAAGCTGAGAACTTCCAGGATGTCTTGCAGCAGCTTTGTCACTTCTGACTCCTTCCACTGCTCACCTTCTATCAGTTCTTGACTCAAATCGTCACCAGCGATATATTCCTTGACTAGATAGAAGTCTTCTCCTTCCTCAAAGAATGCCAACAGTCTTGGAATCTGGTCGTGGTTGCTTAATTGGTACAAAGTCTCTAAACTTGCTTGGAATAACTCTCTGGTTTCTTCCTTAGACCGACTGATCAATTTTTTAACCACGCACCGACTATTGCCGAGATCCCCATCTTCAGCCAGATATGTCTCGCTCAATTCCCCATCAGGCAAGCGTTCTAGGATTTTGTAGCGCATTCGCAGGGTTTGTCCGAGGATTAGATTTGACTCACCTGCTACTTCTGAGGGCAGAGTCTGGGATGTCGGT
Organism: Microcoleus sp. K4-B3; assembly: GCF_036704615.1. Taxonomy (NCBI): domain Bacteria; kingdom Bacillati; phylum Cyanobacteriota; class Cyanophyceae; order Oscillatoriales; family Microcoleaceae; genus Microcoleus; species Microcoleus sp. K4-B3. The sequence continues at coordinate 43,213 of NZ_JAUBSF010000035.1, read as the reverse complement.
TCCTCTTCGTGAATTTCACTTTCTGCAACCAGCTCTTCCCAGTTCTCTACGTCTAAAGCCAGAGAAATTGCCACAAAGGTTTCTTGCTTGATTGGTAGACCTCGCCAAAACCGTTTCAAGGTTGCTGATGAAGTCCTAGCCACTCGGCACAAAGTGTCATCGGTCTTTGTCCATCCTTTTTTGCGTCTGGCTAGATCTACCAATTCTAAGCCAGGTTCTGATGCTCTGAGTGAAATTGCCATATTTAGCACTCCTCCAGCTCAGCTTGGATCAAATAAGTATTAAATTTCACCCAGTTGCCAAAATAAGCTAAAACTGCTACATTAGTCGCCATATGAGCTACAAGATTGTTAGGATACTAGACAACAATCACTTACTTCCAACTAAACAGACGTGCTGTAGACGTTTTAACCTTTGTTGGGGAGGGTGAGTGCGACTAGCCCAAAAATTATCTAATCTCATTATGGCTGATTTTTGGCTCATTTGTCAAGGAATATCACCTCGACAATCCAGTTTGTAATGGCTCAGAGCATCGTCTCAACCCAGGTTGCGTCTACCGCGCAAACTTCTACCAGATAATCCATATGATGTCACCAAATTTGCCTCAGAACGACTTAAGCCATCAGGACCTGAGCCATCAGGATTTACGCAACAGAGAATACTGCCACAGGAATCTAACAGGCACGAAATTTAACGGTAGTGATTTAAGCCATGCAAAATTCTCGGGGGCAAACTTGGAGCGGGCTCAATTTTGCGGAGCCAACTTAAAGCAGACTAAATTCTCTGGCGCTCAACTCGAGGATACTGTGTTCACCCGTGCGGATCTAACTGGTGCTGATTTGAGTGGAGCAAATCTGCGACGAGCAAATCTGCCAGGAGCAAATCTGCGAGGAGCAGATTTAACCGATACTGATTTGAGTCAAGCGAATGTACAAGAGGCTCTATTCCAAGGTTGCACCGGACTGAGCAAAGACGCGAAGCGTGATCTCAAGAGCCGAGGTGCAATACTTCATTCTTCCAACTCAGACAGGAAGTGGTGGGTAGAGAAAGTGCTTGTGCCGATCACGGTTGCTCTCATCACTAGCGGCGGTATCTTCGGGATAGCGAAGGTTATAAGTGTCCCTAAACCCTCTGCTTCGCCGAACCCATCCCATTACTCAAAATAGTTTTTCTACTCAGTTGGCTCAAGAAAAACCATAAGAATCAGAGCTAACCGATAATTTTCCTGAAACTTAAGTGCGATGGTAACTCATGTTTCTAACTAACAATTGTGGGGCAGGCTATCCAGCAGCCCCACATTCCCCAAAAGAGCGATCGCCCTCAATCAATCAATTCCGCTTCTTCAAAAATCTGCCGAGTCGTCAACTCCAAACCAGGCAGCAACTCATCCACAATCGGTGTATTATCCGTATAAACTTGACTCGAACCATCGGCGAAAAAACTTCTAATTAAAATAGCCTCTGGATCGATCGCCCAAACTCGCGGAACTCCCGCCGCCAAATAATCTTTCGCCTTCTCTTCAAATTCCTTCATACTTCGATCCGGCGATATAATCTCAATCACCAGTTCAGGAATTGCGGGACAAGCTTCATTTCGCCGCCAACTTTTCGGCAGACGTTCATAAGAAATGTACGTTAAATCGGGAACAGGTGCCCAATCTTTATCCTGACGTTTTAACAAAATTGCCCATTCTGGAAGCACTCGCCCGCGTCCTTTACACCATACACGAATCAGGTCACACAAAGCTCCCTGTAAACTGGAATGAAAAAATTTTGGAGACACTTTAGGAACTGCTTCACCATCTACAAACTCACAATATATATCTCCGTCGGGCAAAGCTAGAAATTCTGCTAAAGTGAGTTTGGTTCCGATGCCTACCATGACTCCCAGCCCTCTCGCTAATTAACTCAAATATCAATTATACAAAATTTCCCAACTTTCCTAGAAGTACGATCGCCCCTGGGCCTCTATTCCAAAAACCGCATAACAAAATCCCCGACTTCTTTAAGAAGTCGGGGATTTAACCGCGATCGCATTTTAGGTGAGGCGTTTCGCCTGTTTCTATGCCAAAACTGGCACCGGCTGCGGCCAACGTCCCATGACTTTACCAATCACCGCCAATTCTTCCATCAACTTGTCGAACTGATCCGGTGTTAAAGATTGCGGCCCGTCAGACAAAGCTTTTTTGGGATTCGGGTGCACTTCAATCATCAGCGAATCTGTACCAGAGGCGATCGAAGCAAAGGCCATCGAGGGTACAAACTGCGCCCAACCGGTGCCGTGACTGGGGTCAACCATCACCGGTAAGTGAGTCAGAGTCCGCAATACTGGCACCGCCGACAAATCTAGCGTATTGCGCGTATACTGCCTGTCATACCCGCGAATTCCGCGCTCGCACAAAATCACGTTCGGATTGCCAGAAGCCATGATATACTCGGCAGCCATCAACCATTCTTCAATGGTGGCCGAGATGCCGCGCTTCAGCAAAACAGGTTTGTCTTGAGCTCCGACTTTCTTCAACAGTGAGAAATTCTGCATATTTCTCGCCCCGACTTGGATCACATCGGCTACTTCCACGATCGCACTTAAGTCGGCCGCATCCATAACTTCGGTAATAATTCCCAAACCGCTAGCTTGCCGCGCCGCAGCTAGCAATCCCAAAGCACTCTCGCCGTGGCCTTGGAAAGCGTAGGGGGAAGTTCTCGGTTTGTACGCGCCACCGCGCAGAAAATGAGCTCCAGCAGCTTTGACGCGCATTGCCGTTTCGACAATCATTTCTTCGTTTTCGACCGAGCAAGGGCCTGCTACGATCGCGATCGGGTGATTTAGGCCGATCGTCACAGTTCCTAAAGGAGTAGCAACCGCTACTTCGCTGGCTTCTCCTTGGCGGTACTCCAGAGAAGCGCGTTTGTAGGGTTTTTCCACGCGCAGCACTTCCTCAATCCAGGTGCTCATTTCGCGCAGTTGCATCGGTTCGAGCTCGGCGGTTTCGCCTACCAAACCCATGACAACTTTGTAACGGCCGACGATTTTTTCTGGGATCAAACCCCAGGTACTGCGGAGGTCTTCGTCTAGTCGATCGATCTCGGCTTCTGGAGTGCCGGCTTTCATTACAATAATCATATTTTTTTTGCCTTTTCTGTTGGGCTAAACTACGGATTATGACACGGATGCACTGAGAAAAATAGATGCAATGGCGATCGAGAATCTATTTATATCAGTATTGTTAGCATTGTTGTGGGGCGGGTTCTTGTTCCCTCCCCAAAAACAAACTCTAGATGGTTAACACCTTAGTTGTTAGCTAATGACTAATAACTAATAACTAATGACTAATGACTAATGACTAATTTTTTGGTTTGGCGGCGCGCCACGCTTCTCGCATCCTGCCAAAATTGGTATTAAATTCTTCCCACCCCAGAGTGCTTCCTGAAACTTCTTCATCCCAGGAAGCCGAGAGGACTCCGTAACTCAATCCCAGAACCCCTAGACCAAAACAGCCCATGCTTACGAGTAATACTGCTGTGTTGGGCAGATCGAACAAGCCGTTGCTGACTACCAAATAGCTTACAAAAAATGTGGAAATTCCCAGGAGGGTTGGTATGCCGCAGAATACCGCTATGCGGGATATCATGCGTTTGCTGACTGCTTCTGGGATGGATTGCGCCTGTTTTCCGGTTTTGTTAGCTTTGGGCTGCTTCTCGGCAGAATCAGACTCTAAGGCTGCGTTTGCTTGGGGTTCTGGGGGCTTTTTAGGCGTTTTTTTACGATTTGTTGCCGGTTCAAAGGGCAAGCGCTGGCGGGGTGGTTCGGAGGACATATTTTATCTCTGACCTGAAATCTCGAACATTTTTCAATAAGTCTTGGTGTTTGTCCAAGATTAAAGAATATTGTCGCAAATTTTGGCTTTGGTGTTTAGCCGCGAATGCCTAGACGGGCAATCAATGCTTTGTAGCGATCGACATTTTGCTTTTGGATGTAGGCCAGCAGGCGCTTGCGGCGGCTGATCATCATCATCAAACCGCGCCGGGAGGCGAAGTCTTTTTGGTTGATTTTCAGGTGGGCGCTGAGTTTGGTGATGCGATCGGTCAGCATGGCGACTTGGACATCTGCTGAGCCGGTATCGGTTTCATGGGTTTGGTAATCGCCCATGATTTCTAGTTTGCGCTGTTGTGTAAGTGGCATGAATTGATTTTATGTTTTTTTGTACGATGTCACAATCTCCAATGATATCACAGCCAATGAATAAGGGTGCAGGGTGCGAGATGAAATTTTTTCTGCAAGAGTTCGCATGGCGAGTTTTAATCCCCTTGCGGGCAAAAGTGAATTGCGACATTGAAACCAGCGAGCGCCAACAGTATCACATCCTTTAGCGCCAGCAACGTCGCGCACTCTCTCTGTCTGGTCCCCGCAAACAACCCCGAGATTTGCGATGACCCCTCTAATAATCTCGAAAGCTATTTCTATAATGGTTGGTGGATAAAGGCCCAGTGCCCTGCATAAATGCTTTTTATGGCACCCACCAAACGTAATAAAATTCTGGCCGCTGTGGTGGGTGGCCGCTTGGGCGCTCGATACAGCAAAGCCACAATAAGAAAAACCCCGGAACAAAATGGCAAAGCCACCCGGTCTAAAGACCTTCCCCAAGTTACTGTCTCAAAAAGAGGTAGACCTCATTGTCGCAAATGACGAGTACACCAAGAACCCAGGCGATGTACTCTTTCGCTACTACGGAGACTTCGGACACAACACCCCCGAGCCAACCACACCCCCAGAGGCCGACGCGCCCATCCGTCGCGGAGCCCCCGGCAAAGAGACCCCGCCACCAAGCCCCTGGATGCTCGCTTGGGGGAAGACCCTACAAGACCGTGGGTTCTTCAATGAGATGCCCAATCAATACCGCGTCACGGATTGGTTCGGCAGCCTCTCGGCCCAGTTCAAATGGCACATCGACAACCACCGACACGGAGAGAGAATCCTCGCCATCAGCCTCTCCAACAACCGTGTCATTGGCTTTCGCAAAGATGCCAATAGCCCCGTCTTTGAACTAGAACAAAATGCAGGAGACGCCTATTTAATCGCTGGTCCAAGCCGCTGGAGTTGGCAACACTGCGTGCTGCCAAGAGGCAAAGACAAGAGCGGAGGGAGAAGTTTTGTGGTGAGCTTTAAGCGCCCCGCGCAATAATCAGCCACGCCCCCTTCCTTCACTTCAATTAAAGAGTTTCAATCCCCTTGCGGGGAAAAGTGAATTGCGACTTGCGATCGACTCAAAGTCTCGTATACATAAACAGAAGCTTGTTTCAAGTAGGGAAACGGCATTGCCGTGTCCAGAGTTGCTATCGGCTCAAATAGGCGATCGCCTCACGTATCCAATCATCGGCATTACCTTTGGCGGACAAAGTGCTGTCTTGACTGAGGGTTTGCAGCGCTTGCAAGACTTCAGCCCCAGTGTATCCCATCGCCAGCAGGATCATCTCGACTTCTTCTTGAATAGCTGGGGGGACTCCGGCGGCGACTGAAGTTGTCAAACCAGCTTGCTGTCGCCATTCCGAGAGTTTGCTTTTGAGTTCGAGGGCGAGACGTTCTGCGGTTTTTGTACCCACGCCCGGGGTTTTGGCGAGGATGCGGGTGTTACCGCCGACGATCGCCTGGACTAAATCTTGCAATCCTAAAGTGTCGAGAAGTGCGATCGCCAGTTGAGCACCAACACCGCTAACACTCGTCAACTGCCGAAACAAATCGCGTTCGGCCGCGCTGCCAAAACCGTACAATACGATTTGGTCTTCCTTAACTTGCTGGTGGGTAAAAATTTGGGCGACTTCGCCGGATGCTGGCAATTGACCGGTCACGCGGGGCAAAATTTGGATTTCATAGCCGATTTGATTGACTTCTAGAGTCAATATGACGCGGTTGCTGCCTTTGGCGATATCGGCGACTGTGCCTTTGAGATAGCTAATCATAGAGTTTATAATACACCGCTATTCGTTTTCATCAAACTCGGCTATCATGCTGCGGATTTCGTTGAGGCTGATATCTGTGCGATTCCCTTCGGGATAGCTTCGCTTCACGGATTTTGAGTAAAAGGTTCACAAAAGTACGATCTACGGCGATTCGACTTGATAAATCATGCGATCGTCTAATATCAATTCCGGTTGCACTCCTGATAATAGCAACGGAGGACACGGCAATGCCGTTTCCCTACCCCAAAATAATCGTAGCTTGCGGGGCTTTGGCGCCATCGCCCGATCGACAGATGTAACTATCACGCCTATTAATTGTAGGGAAACGGCACTGCCGTGTCCTGACTGTGGGTAATATTAATTCCGATGCAACCGGAAACGATATAAAATCTAAAATTGATCTATGCCCTCCCACATTTGAGAAAGAGGTATTCGTTGTCCGATTTTAGTTTCCTGCAACGCTCTTCTGAGACTGGCTTTTACTTCTTCAACTGGAGTATCGTCGGGGTCGTCTTCACCTTCATCTGTAGGTTCCTGAAAGAGGACGATGATTCGCACGGGGCCCGGAGTGTCTAGTGTTAAAGGTCGATCGAGAATTAATTGACCTTTTTCGTCGATCGTTCCTGTGACTTCAAAGGCTTTCATTTTTTTATCCTAAATTTTTTTAAATTAATACTATTATATAACCCTGTCCGAGCGATTTTGTTATTTTTTAATTCAAAATAAGATGCTGTTTAACCAAAGACAAATCCGTCTTGCCAAAATTCACAACCAAAGCCACATTAAAATTTTCCAAGGATTTGACAAACCACATAATTTCATTAGAAGCTTTACCTTCATAGTGATTGAACAAAATAGAAAATCGCTTTTCCAACTCTGGTTTAACTTTTCCTGAAAGCAGTACAATTTTCAGCAGTAAACCCATTGTCCGGCTGGCGCCGAGGTTGTACACCAAGTCGTAAAAAACGTAGTGGTTGGGATGTTGAGAATTTTCCACTACTAAGAAGTTGAACAACTGGTGGCAAGTCCGAACTAACAATGGATTATTGAATTTCACCGAGTCATTTTCTCGCAATGTATTTTTGATTTGCTTGTACAAACGGTCATTAAATTGACGCCCGCCGTATTCTGGTTCGACCGACGATATTAAATATTCATATAAATCCACTTTAAACGAGCCGTAAGATGGAGTTTGTCTGGCATCTCTCAGGAAAAATTGAGCCGCTTCTTTGTAGCTGCGATCGCCCGTTACTTTTCCGGCAAATTCCCTGACCGCTAAGTGCAGTTCTGCATCGTTCAAAAGTGTGGGATTAGCCGCCCGCTGCACAATTCCTATTTCTGTATTTCTCGGCTCAACCAAATAATTTAAATATTGAGACAAATGTGTTTCAAATTGTCGCTGTCTTTGAAATGCCAGTTTTTTGATGGTTTGTTGGTCTTCCTCAATGCTGTCCTTGCTCAGTAAAGAATGGCCGTACAAATAAGGATACCGACAGATCAATTCGCCCAAAGGATAATCTGTATCTTGTTTCTGCTGTTCCGCCTCTCTATCTAAGGCTTTTACTAAGCGCTCTATGGTCTGGAATTCTTCACTTTTAGTAAAAAAGGCTATTTGTTCTTGCAAGCGCTTGACTATGTAAAATTCCATCCCAAATCGGGGAGAAGTCTGCTTAAATAAAGCTACCAACTTTGCGATCGCGAATTGGTTTTGGGAATGCAATTGCCAGCGGTTAATCGGGATGTAGCAGCAGCGGTGGAGGATATATTTAAAGTCGTAATTTGCTCGCTTGACGGAGACTATACTGTACAAAGTTGCTTCAATCTCTCGATCGGGATAGCCCATGCCGTCGATGAATAGCTTTCGGAACCGTTCGATCACCTGTGCGGGGGATTCTGTTTCCACGCAGGAGACGATGTGATCGTACAATCTCTGTTCGTTGCTGCCAGTTGGAACACTCTCTGAGGGCGGGGTGAGGATGCTGCTGTCTGCATCGGTGTCTGCGCTGCTGTCTGCAACTTGTGCGACAACGACTGTCGGTTTTTCTTCAAAAGTTCGATCGGGATTCAAGAACCAATAGTGTTCTTGGCTTAATTGTTTGTTTGCAGCCCAATCCAAAGCTGATTGCAAACTTTCCCCTGTCAATAACAGCGATTCATCTTCGCGGTCTGAAGCCAGCCAGGCTGCTAGCGCTGAGCGGTACGGAGCCAATTTTCCCAGCTCTTTTTCTACCCAGAATCGATTAAAAACTGACTGATAAATTAGGTTAGCAACTATTAATTTACCGTGAGATTTAACAACCAGTCCTGACAGTTGCAATTCGATTTTTTCGGGCGAGTAATCTGCTGGTACTCCCTGCGATTCCCCCGGTTTTGTTGGCTTGGGCGGTTGCAAAACTTGCTGGTACAGCGTTAACAGCCGTGTGAGGTCGCAGTGGCTGTGGAAAATGCGATCGCGAATTGGTGTCAAATGTTGGGGTTCGTCTTCTTCTTCCCAATTTTTAATAATTCTGTGTTTGACCAGTTTTTCAACCTGATGAGCTTCTGAATTTCTGCCAATAAAAGGCCCGTATTCAAGTACCAACTGGCAAACTTTTTGAGTTAGAAACGGTTGCCCGCCCGTCCAAGCTAATATTTCTTGGAGCACTTTTTGGGGGCGAAAAGCTTTGAGAGCCAATCCTTTTGCTAGCGGCAAACTTTCGTGCAGTTGGAATCGACTTAAATTAATCTGCCGTCCAATATTAAAAGGGTTGCAGCTTGGATCTCGGATCAATGCTGAGGGGGCTGCTACTCCCATAACAGCAAAAGTCAGGCGATCGTATTCCGGTTGCTCTGCCCGCTTGGAGTAACAAGCCCGGATCAAAGCAAAAAAATCACTGGCACTGAAATTTAGGCTACTGATGCTGTCAATGTCATCTATGAAAATTACCAGATTTTGCTCAAGTGACTTGAGCAAAACTTTTTCGATAAATATCTCTAATCGCTGCACCGGCGATAGCAGTTCGCGATCGTTCCACCACTTGATGGCATCAAACCTGTTTGTGAGGTGCAAACTGCTTGCCATGCGGTACATGATTGCGCCATACCACTTTTGGGGAGAGATATTTGGGCTGCTGATGCTTCTCAAGTTGACGGCGGCAAAAACTGTACCTTCTGCTTGCAACATTTTGGCCGTTTGCACTAGCAGGCTGGACTTGCCCATTTGTGGCGAACTCAATACGTAGCAGAAGTCTCCGGCTTTGAGTCCTTCGTAGAGTTCGCTGTCGGCCGATCGCCTGACATAGGTGGGCGCACCGGCAGGCAAATATCCTCCGACTTGATATTGGTAGGTGGAGTTGACTTCTGCTGTCATCTGGGAATTCATCAAGATGCTACGCCCCTATGCTGTGTGATCGAAAGGTTACAAAATTGCAATTATTGCCAGCTTAATATTGTTTAAAATTTTTGTTCCTCTTTTTCTATTATCTACTAGCTCACCTTTCTCCTTCTCAATCTTTACCGTATCTTTGCAAGCGTTCGCCCCAAATCCTGCGACCTGCTGGATCGTACCCCGGCACTTGATTGTTTACACTCGTTCACATAATTAGATGAATTTTCACTCGATCGGATTGAAAACGCTAAAATGCTCTTTTTTTCACATTTTTTTACAATAATACTTTAAAATTCACTCGGTGGTATGATGTTGCCAGGGAAACTCATAACCGCAGCGCCGTCAACCTTCTGCCTTCAGATCCGCGTGCCGGATGCCGGAGGAAAATGCTGAGCAAGGCTGCCAATAAAAAACCCCAGCGTTTTGCTGAGGACTGCTTGAGTGGGAGATATCGTTAATCTGCGTTTTTTTTAGTTGACTTAGATTGCATGGAATTCCATGCTGCTGACTTTCCCCGGGCTTTCGCGTTCGGGGATTCCTAAGGACAAACTTTTCGGGATGAATCCACAAAAAGTTTAATTCTTAAAGGCGTTGTCAGAACCCGGCTAACCACTCGCTCAACTATAAAAGTTAAGTCTGTGGCTAATTGTAGAAGATGCGCCCTGATGGCTTAACTACCCGATGGATTAGCACCCTGATGGCATAACTCCCTGATGGATCGGCGCCCTGATGGCTTTCGCTCCACTACCCAAAAGATTCGGGTTGGTAGATGATCGTGGACGTTAGTAACACGTCACTTCCGGCGTTTCCGATCGCAAGCGGGTGTGCCTGTCTGAATAGATTATGGCAGGCAGATTTATCAGAAGACAAGTGGGTTATTGCATCAACCCATTTCTGACAGATCGGGTTAGCCAAAAAGTGTCAATCTACGCAAATCAGGGTCATCGAACATGAAAAACAGCATCTTAGTATTAGGGGTAATTGCCTCGGCTGGCTTCGGCTTTTTCCAGGCAGGCAGCGCCAGCGCTTCTGCGATCGCCCCACAACCTTCATCAGCCAGCAGTTTTACGGCTTGGGAGAGTCGTCCCGACTTTAACTACACTGGAACGAATGAGGATGGGGAGCAAGAAGAGGTAAAAACGGGTAAAGGCAGGAAATAATTGGCGCTATTGTGTGGTTCGCTGTTGTGCGGTTGTGGTTGTGGTTGTGGTGGCGTTTGTTGTCGCAACCGCCTCGCATCGAGGCGGTTAAAACTCGATCCCAATATCAGTCTACCTAATCCCGGTGGGGGTCAGTTTCTGAGAACCGTGGATGGGAAAATAAACAGGTAAGGCAAGTCTGTCGGTGCAGTTTCCCCGCCTATAAACTTCCTTACCTTCTGATGTTCGGGATTCGGATCTGGCAAAATCGTATTTCATCTCGTAAAAACCCAATGGAAAATACTCTCGAAACTACCCGCAGACAGCGCGTATTGACAAGAACCCAGGAACGGCGTCAGGCGACACCCAAAGAAAAACAGTTGATTCACCTGCTAGCCAATATGGCTTGCAGTTTGATTAAATACGACTACAAACACGCAGCCGGGAAGGGAACCCTCCCGCCTTCGGAAAGCAAGCGTTTAGCGGAATGGCACTACCTGCGAGTTCAGCAAATCCGCCGGATCGAGCGCTCGTTGGAGCCCGTAGCGACCCTCAAGCGCGTTTACTACAAGAGCATCCTCAGTCCGAGGGATCTGAAGTCTTTGAAACTTCTGTGGCTTGAGGACGACAAGAACCGGGTCAAACGGGTCGATCCTGACTTGGACGACATCCTCAGCGAAGCTTTGGATCGGGGAGATACTTTAAAACAGCTATTTCACTCGATCGAAGTCAAAGAACGCACGTTTGCTGCAACTCCTCGCCCCGGCGCCGTGCCGCTTTGGGTCAAAGAGTGGGAAGACTCGGAATATGACATAAACTTTTTTCCGCCTTCGTTCTCTGCATGGGTTTCGATCGTGGACGACTAGCTTCAAGACAAACTCTTTGACATGGCATCGATCGTAAATTTTAGATGGTAGACTTATTTGCTATTGCTGCCATTGGCCAAGAGTGTGCGGGCGATCGGCTTAACTAGCCGGCCTTGCGCGCAGGCATCCGAGTACAGAGAAGTGAATCCGAGTCAGTACCATTGTACAATGGGGGAAAACCAGGGCTTCAGCTAATAGCTGATAGCTGATAGCTGATAGCTGATAGTTTCTCATGACTGACTCGATTTCTACTTCTCCTCTAGACTCGGCAGCCGATACAGCCGAACTCCGCTCTCAGTTGAGGTCGGGTTCGGAAAAAACTCAACTGCAACTGCTGCAACAACAAATAGCAGATTCCGGTTGGGATGTATTGATGGAATTTTTATTAGAGCGCAAGTCAGAGGCACCGACTGCGGTAATGGGTAAGGCTTACCAAATTCTTTACAGTGCTAATTCTCCGAGAGCGGCGGAGTTTTTGCAAGCGAATTTTCCGACTGGGCTCGTGCCGCTGCGATCGGACTCTAACATTGATTACACTCCCCTGCAACAATTATTGGCGTTACAGGAATTTCAAGAAGCCGATCGCTTAACTTTAGACAAGCTTTGTGAATTGGCGGGTGATACAGCTTCCGTGAGAAAGTGGCTGTATTTTACGCAAGTTGAGAGTTTGCCCGTGGCGGATTTGCAAACAATTAATACGCTGTGGAAAGTTCATTCCGAAGGCAAATTTGGCTTTTCGGTGCAGCGGGAAATTTGGCTGAGTTCGGGCAAGAATTGGGATAAGTTGTGGCCGCTAATTGGCTGGAAGAAGGGAAATAATTGGACGCGGTATCCGCAAGAATTTATTTGGGATTTGAGCGCGCCTAGGGGTCATTTGCCGCTGTCGAATCAGTTGCGAGGAGTGCAGCCGTTTTCGGCTTTGATGGCTCATCCGGCTTGGGTGAAGTGAATGGTTTGGCGCTTTTTGGAGAATGTGGGGCGGGCTGGATGTTCGGCCGCACATTTGTTGGTGAGGCAGTGTTGGATTGAACCACAGGGATTCAAACACGTTCCCCCTGTTCCACTGTTGTGCAGGAATTCACAGGCCGGACTCCTGTTCCACAGAGGAAGAGAGGGCATAGGAGCGGGCTTTAGGAAAGTTGGGAAATTTTCTATAATAGACCTCTGCCATAATACCAATCCCTTCCCCGGCCAGCAACCAACGCTTAAATAAGGATTTCAACGGTTTGTCAATAAGAACTACCCAATTTTATGACCTAATTTTTACTGTTTTTTTTCAGCTTGTAGCGGTTTTTATTGACACATAATGATCGCACCTATTCGCCCGGGTAGAATTGAACGGTAGGGCGGATGCGATCGTTTTAGGGCGGGGCGGCGGTTCTGCGGAAGATTTGGCTTGTTTTAATGATGAAAGAGTTGTCAGGGCGATCGCGAATTGTGCGATTCCAATTATTACAGGCATCGAGCATGAAAGAGACGAATCTCTCGCCGATTTAGTAGCAGATAAACGAGCCCACACTCCGACTGCGGCGGCAGTTCAATCTGTACCAATTTTAGCAGATATTTACTTTGAAGATAAGCAGCGAATGCTCTATTTAGCAAACGCTGTGCGGGCAAGATTTCAGACAGAAGAAGAGCATTTGCAACTGTTACAAAATCGATTTGAAGCGATTATCGATCGGGTGGAATCGGGAGAATTGCCTCTTGAGGAGGTTTTTGAGCAGTTTGCGGTGGCTGTGGAGTGCTTGCAGGAGTGCGAAAAATTTTTGGCGCGGGGGAAGGAACAGATGGATTTGGCGATCGAGCTTTTGGCTGCGGAACCCGATTTTTAAGCGCAGGTGAACGGGGATTAATGTATGTGAAATATGTTGATTCGTTATTAGATAATTTGTGCGATCGTAGGGGCAGGTTTTACCAACCATCTATGTTAAAAACTAAATATCTCCTAAACCCGCCCCGCCTAGATACTGGTTTTTAAGCAGAGTTTAGGTGTATTTGTCAGTTGTGTTTTGCGAGCGCAACTCAAATCTTTAAGTGCGATCATCGCACTCAGTAGTCCCTGCTTTCTGCAACAGCACCTCAACAGTATGTTTAGCTTCAGGAATCAAATTTGCTCGCGCGAGACACCAATCAGCAAATGTTCGTCCACTTTTTCCCGGTTGCGGTTCCGAGACTAACGCGGAAGGCGCATTTCTACATGATGCTAGAGCGATCGCACAACAAGTAATTGCGATCGACCGAATTACTTCTACAACACCCTGTTTGCGATACCGCTTTTTTAAATTTATGTGTTTCTGTGTAACTATGAGTGTCATAATATTGTACCTCTAATTTTCTGATACCTAAAAAGAGGAAAACTTTTTAACACATTGATATATATCTGAGTCTATGACAGTTTCAGTTGTAAAATTAATCATCATAGGGACTTCTCCATTGCGCTTTTGAAGAGATTTCGCAGGATTCACCCAGTTTATTCACATTCCCAAAATCAATTATATCAAACCCAATTGATGACACAGGATTTGATCGGCCCAGCAGACGCATCTAGATCTAAATTTCACATTCAACTTTGATGAAAATCTTGTGGGGTGGGCGTCTCGCCCGCCCCACAAATACAGTTTAGATAACCGACAGCTTACAATTTGTCGATCGACCTTTTGGCTTTATCTGTCAGATTTTTCACAGCATCTTTAGCATCTTCTGCTGCGTGGCGGGCGGAGGCTTCCGCTTGTTTGGCTTTGCCTTCAACCTGGTCTTTTTTGTTGCCCGTGATGTTGCCGAAAATTTCCTGAGCTTTGCCTTCTAAATTTTTGCCGATCGCCTTCGCTCTGTCTTCTGTACTCATGATAAGCTCCGTTTGGCAAGTTGCTTTACTAACATTGTAAAATTAACTCACCTGCAATTGCCTTTAACTTCATATTAATTTATATTCTGCTTGACCTCGGTCTTCTGCTGATGATTTACTTCCGGCAAACTCGTCACTCAAAAAGCCAAGGATTTTTTTTTGACAACTGTATACATCGGAAAAATGCGTCCTAAGAAACTATTTCAAACTCGCCGCAGCAACTTTAATCGGTTCGAGCAATTCTAAGGGCAAATGCAGCATATTCAATTGGGTGCTATCTGCTGCTTTCCTTTCCGGATCTGGGCCGTGATAATCGCTGCCACCAGTTGCCAGCAAACCGTAATGAAGACACAAATCTTTCAACTTTTGGATTTGGCTGGAACTGTGGCTGGGATGGTATACTTCAACACCCATTAAACCAGCATCTACTAATTCTTTTAAGACTTCCTCAACAGCGCCGCCCCGAAATAAATAAGGGTGAGCCCACACTGGTACTGCGCCGCAACTCTTCAGTAAATCAATGCCTTCGGCGATCGAGAATTTCTCGTAATGAACATAAGCCGGGCCGTCATCTCCCAGCCAGCGATCGAATGCTTCCCGCGATGATTTGGCGTGACCGGCTTTTACCAGCGCAGAGGCAATGTGAGGCCGTCCCGGTGCCATTCCTGGAGATGTTTTTGGCAGTTCGATCGCGTATCCCATTGCTGCTAATTTTTCGACCATTTCCTGCGATCGGCGAAACCTTCCTTCCAGGCGATCGTTCAAAGGAACTCGCAACTTATTTGCATCGGGATAAAAACCTAAAATGTGCAGCGAACGGCCGTTGTGAACGGTGCTGAGTTCGAGTCCTGGCACGATTTCTATACCGTACAAAGCAGCGGCGGCGAAGGCTTCATCCCAACCCGACATCGTATCGTGATCGGTGACGGCCAAAGCGCGAACCCCCGAAGACGCGGCGGCGGCTACGAGTTCGGCAGGGGTGAGAGTGCCGTCGGAATAAGTAGTGTGACAGTGGAGTTCTAGCATTTTTTCTGGTAAGTCAAAGTCTGCGAAATCTGCAATTATTCCCCTCACTCACGCGACATATACCGTCCCTGAGATCGACAAGTTTTTGGGTAATTTTAGTCTGTTAGCTGTAATAAGTTGTCGCGCCTTTAATTGGGACATTTATGTTTATTAAAAGCTGGCGTGGGGTGGGCATCTTGCCCGCCTTTTCTGTTGAATTTGGATGCAGAACAGCTTAGCTATTTCTTGATTTCTCGCATTGGGTGAAGGACGCCCTCTGGCAATTTGGTAGGAACCGGCGATATTTCAATACTTTGTATGTTGTGAACTGGGATAACTACCAGTTTATCTGCCAATTCGAGAATTATCGGGTCTGCCGTCAACATTTTGTGCAGGCGAGTGCCTAAAGTTGCTTGCTCTCCTACTGTTCCCTCTGGCGCACTGAACTGGAAGTGTTGCTGTTTGCCGTTGGTATAGTGGATTGTCAGATCGATAATTCTTTCTTGGTTGGTTGCTTCCATAATTTTTTCCCCCTAACAGTCGATCGGGACTTGGCAAAATTAACAATAAATCAAAACGGGCGATCGCACCACTGTTGGAAAGGTTTTGACAAAACCAGGTTGTAGGTACGAAAGTCTGGCTGCTGCTAATTTTATCACAAAAACTGTACTGAAACTCGCCCACTTACCCAGTATACAATTGGCAGTCGCGCTGTCTTCGCTCCTCAAGGCGCGAGATCCTTCGCCAGCAATATTTGGTCGATCGGGCTTTCTTCTATGCCAGTTAGCAAATTGGCTCAATTTAGCCTCTCTAGCGACTGGATTCAAAGCGCTCTCAAGTCTTACAGCAGAAGCATTTGAGCACTTTTGGTGTCAAGGTTTTTCTCTTGTGGGAACTGTGGAGGTTGCGATAGTGGCATTCTGCTGTCACTGCGGTAGAGGATTTTTTTATAAATTAATAACATAACATTCAGGTACAGCTTATGAAATCCACACTTTGTTTTCCAGAAACTTCTATAGAATCTAACACCGTTGCTGTTAACAATAATGCTATTGAATCTTGTATTGTTGCAGCTTGGATTGATTTAGTAGGAGGAGACTTTGATAATTTGGGAGGAGATGATTGGCTTCCCTTGTGCGGCGACATTGATGACGGCGAAATTTACCGCGAATGGTTTTTATGGGAAGACAGCGAAGTTACTCAAGAGTGGGAAGCTTACGATCCCATTACTAATTATCGAGTTGTGGCATCTAGCCGAGAAATGATGATTTCTAAAATCGACCAAATAGAAGATGCCAGAAAAATTTAGTTACTCGGGAGAATGTTAAATCTTGATTTTCAACTTTAATAAAAATTATGCAAACAAACCCGGTTTCTCCCAACCATTAAATAAACCGGGTTTTTCAGGTCAAAACTCTAGGTTTTGGTTGATTTATACGGCTCGAACATAATAATTTATGTCGCTAGTGCTTTTTGTTTTTCTCGTTCTAATTTGCGCTGCTTCAAGGCGGCAAGATTTTGTTTGATCGTGTCGATCGCAAATCCATTCCCCTGCTGTTGATATAATTCGCTGGCACGGAGCAAATCTGCAACAGCCTCATCATCCGATCGCAAATTCGCAAAAGCCAAGCCGCGATTGTGGTAAGCTTCTGCCAAAGTTGAAACTTGTTCTACAGCGCTGGTAAATTTATCTTTTGCTTTGCGGTACTTTCCCGACTGATAAGCCTCAATTCCTTGTTGAAAATAAACGGAAGCTTTACTGCCGCTGTCGGTATCTGGAAATTCTGGGTAAGTTAAAATTGGTTCTTTAAAGAGTACAGAAATGCTGCCATTGCCGAAGTAAGCCCAAGTCATTGTTCCAAACCCAATCCCCAGCACGAGGGCAACAATGACAGACAGAGCAATAAAATTGGTGAGTTCCATAGAGCAATATTTGTTGTATTATAATATGATAATATAATTTATAACTTCTGCAACAATGGCTGGGCGGATTTACCTCAACTGAAAAGGCTTTTTCGGGTCGCTAGCTTTAGTATTGTCGATCGGCTTAATTACTGCAACTGCAAGTTCTGACGCAGCAACCAACGCGCAAACTCAAGCAGGGTGGCAATTGTTGCAGCGGGGCGAGACGGGGTTGGTGGTAGCAATGCGACACGCGATCGCCCCAGGTACGGGAGATCCTGCTAACTTTAAGTTGGGCGACTGTTCCACCCAGCGCAATTTATCAGCACAAGGAAGAACCCAAGCCAAGCAAATTGCAGCCGAATTTCGCAACCGCAACATCAAAGTTGCGAGAGTTTTATCGAGTCAGTGATGTCGGTGTTTGGAAACAGCAAAACTAATAAATCTAGGCAAAGTCGAACCGTTCCCAGCACTGAACTCGTTCTTTAGCGACAGCAGCAAAGAAGCCCAACAAACAGCGAAAATTCGCAAATTAATTGTTGACAACCGCAACACTAAAGGCGCGATTATTCTGGTAACTCATCAAGTAAATATTACCGCGATTACTGATATTGTACCGCAAAGCGGCGAAGCTGTCATTCTTAGAGGATCTGGACAAGGTAAAATCCAAATAGTCGGACGAATTGGACGATTTTAAGAAGGTATAGCAATCCTTGCCGAATTCAGGAACTCTTTTTTTCCTCTTCCTTTGCGTTCTTCGCAGCACGATAAAATATTTTGTTGACAAATCATTAATTCTTGGTATATAAAGTGATAATGTATAAACTTTCAGCAGATTGATGACTGCGAAATATTATTGTGAGCGATAGTGCAGAAACTAAGCAACAGACAAGAAAAAGGTGGAAAGACTGTTTAGAAGCAGGAATCGATCGAGGTGAAGATCCTATAATTATCATTACCTTTCGTTCAGGATGGGATTCTGCGGCTCGTCCAGTTTTAGCACGCGGTATTGATAAGCGCGAATATGTCATTAAGGGGCAACAAGCTGGGCGTCAAATCGTCAACGATCAGGTGGTAGCAAGACTCGGTATGGCAATCGGAGCACCTGTGGGAGAACCTTGTATTGTGGAAATTTCTGAGGAACTAATTGCTGAAGATTCTAGATTTTCCTATTTGACTCCTGGGACGGCTCATGCTACGCTTTACATACCTAAATGTTCTTCCGAAAGAGAAGAAATCAACTACACAAACCAGCCAGAAAACCGCGAAAGGTTTGTTTTGCTAATTTTGTTGTACGGATGGGTCTATGCTAATGATTATCAATTCATCTATAAAAATGCTCGCCCCAATTTGGTTTACTCTGTAGATCACGGCCATTTTTTTCCAGGCGGCCCAGAGTGGAAGCAGCGCGACTTGCTCGAAGCTGCTAGTGCTGAGATCAACGGTCGTCTTGTTTCTAATTGTAAACTAAAGCTAGAGGAGATTCGCCAGGGACTTCCGCTTCTTGATGCTGTCAGCGAAGAAACCATTATTCAAGCTGTGGCTGCTCCACCCAGCGAATGGGGACTTACAATTGACGAGCGTGTTACCCTGGTAGAGTATCTTGTTAAAAGAAGACAGGATTTACTGGCGCTCTGATAGGCAGGCTCGTCGGACAAAAAGGCGGAAACAATGGCAAGTAAGTATAGTATCGTTCAATACGTTCCCAATCCAATTGCTAACGAACGGATTAATATTGGCGTTGTTGCTTTCAACGAAGAAGAGGTGCGCGTCCAGTTTCTCACAAACTGGGAGCGGGTGCGGCATTTTGGCATGGAAGATGTTACTTTCTTGAAAGAGTTTGCTCAGCGAATGTCCCAAGCGGCTGACTGTGGGTTGATTTTTCCCGGGGATAATCGAGATGCTCCTTATCAGGAACGTTTAAATAAAATTGCCCGTGATTGGCTCTCGGGTATTCAGTGGACAGAACCTCGCGGATCGTTGGAGGATGTCGATAGTTTACTAGAAGATATTGCTAGTAATTTTTTGGTGGATTTGAATTCTCAAAAACCTCATAGGCGCGACCGCGAAGCTGCTGCTAGATTAACCACTGCTAAATTCAGAAAGGTTTTTAAACAGTATGTGAAAAATGATGCCAAAGAACTCCTAAAAACAAGTTATTCAGTGCAGGGTAGTCATATGGAACACAAGTTTGATGCGGTTGTTGCTAATGGGCGACCTTACTTGGCAGCACACGGTATATCATTTGAGGTGAAGATACCCGAACACCTGCAAAACTCTTTGTCTTGGATGATTACTGATGTAAAACAGTTTCAGCCTGATTTTCCTATTGCAATTGTGGCGCTACAGCCCAAAAAAGACGTTGACAACTATCAAAAACTTGAGCAAACTTATCAGCAAGCTACCTCGACGTACTCAGAACTTGGTGCTAAAATTCTTGCAGAAGATGATGTTGAAAATTGGGTACTAGAAAGACTTGAGAAGGCTAATCTCTTGTAAATATAAAGCGATTTTCCATTACCAATTACCCTTACCAATTTATATGAGTTTCCAATACAGCGCCGCCCTAGTGACTTTAGCAGACCTTGACAAGGAAGTTCTCGTTAAATTTTACACAAAATTTCTCGACCTAGAACCAAACCCTTATATTCCCAATACTTATGCTGAATTTCAACTCAAGGGCTTAAGACTCGGCATATTCAAACCCAAAGATTCCCACAAATCGGAATTTGCCAATCGAGCAAAAACAGGCATGAGTTTGTGTTTGGAAGTCAGCGATATCGAAACTGCGATCGCCCGAATTTGGGCTTTAGGTTATCCCCCCGCCGGAGAAATTATCAAAGCTGCTCACGGTCTAGAAATCTATGCCTTCGATCCTGCCGGCAACCGCATAATTTTACATCAATCCCATTAGAATATAGGATGATGGCTAATAATTGGTGAACTCTCGATCTTCTCTTCTCTTGCTACCCTTCGGGAACGGCTTCGCCGAACGCGTCTTCGCGGTTCGTTCAAAAAAACATCTACTTCACAACCCGCTGAGGATTGCTATATAAGCTCTGCAATTGCTTCACAACCTTCCCCATGACATTGTAAAACCCGCCTCTACAACTCAAAACTGCGTTAACTATCTAATCAGTTCAGCAAAACTATAAAAACTGATTATTAATAACAACAAGGCTGTTAGATGAGTTAGTTGAAATTGAGGCCGCGGGCCCATGGATTCCCGCACCAGAATTGAAAAAGACGAACCAATTATATAACTCAGAGACAGCGTTAA
This sequence comes from Microcoleus sp. K4-B3, assembly GCF_036704615.1. Classification (NCBI taxonomy): domain Bacteria; kingdom Bacillati; phylum Cyanobacteriota; class Cyanophyceae; order Oscillatoriales; family Microcoleaceae; genus Microcoleus; species Microcoleus sp. K4-B3. Next base: position 22,852 of record NZ_JAUBSF010000035.1, on the reverse strand, counting down.
ATACTGCCACTGCAATGTTACACTCCACAACCCGAGCAAAATCATCGCCAAAGTCAACATCACCAACTCAACAAAGCGAGGCGGATTGTGCTGAGTAGACAGAATCAAAGTGTCCAACCAATATTGCCAAGGTCTCATGTGTTAGCGATCGAGCTTTTAGATTTAGCCTTCTAGCTTAACCTACGATCGCCACTCAGTTTGTTGCTGCAAACACCTTAAAGCCTCGGCCGTCTCAACCTGCGGAAATTGCCCGTAAAAGCGACTGACACTGTAAAAAGGGTCTGGGGTTTCCAAAATAATCGACTTATCGCCCATTTCGGCCAAAAATCCCATCAATTCTACCGGGGCGACAGGCGCACAAATCCACAAAGCCGCAGGTTGCTGCGACTGCAAAGCCAGCGCCGCCACAGCCATCGTCATCCCCGTAGCAATGCCATCGTCCACCACAATCGCCAAAGCCCCTGTCGCGCTGACATTGGGGCGTCCCGCAGATAAATCCGCCAGCAGAGATTGAGCATTATTTTGAGCCACGGGCAGTGCTAATTTTTGCAAGCGCAAATTGTGCTGCTTTTGCTTTTGCCAGAGGACGTGGCCGTCAGCAGTTGCAGCCCCGATCGCCAATTCTAAATTATCTGGACGAGTAATTTTCTTGGCGACAACCACATCCAAAGGACAGCCCAAGCGGCGCGCAATCGGTACCGCAACGGGCAAACCTCCGCGCGGCAAGGCATAAACAATCGGTTTAACAGCCTCCTGTGCCGTTAAATTCAACTTGCCGAGCTCGCCGACAACTGCCTCGGCCAGTTTTTCGCCAGCATCGGCGCGATCGTCAAAAAACGGGTTAGAGAACATATTTTTGCCTGTACGAGCTCAACGAAATAATGTGAGACTTGCGAGTATTAATTGGAGATTGTACGCGCGTGCGTAGCTATCCCGTAGGGAATCGACAGCATCGCATACAAGCTTCTAGCCAATCTCAAATCACCAAACCCGATCTAAACTATAAACTCTAGACTCAAAAAAATCTCCCTAATTGTAAAATTTATGTCCAGTGACTTGCAACTGAGCCTTTTTGACAACAATCAAAGTGCCACTTTCCAAACTGACTCAATACCAGCAAATGCCAAAATTCCCATTCCTCCCGGCACTTATCAAAATATGGAACAAATCGGCGAGCACTGCAACCGCTGTCACCGCTGCGAATTAGGCAATACGCGCACTCACGCTGTCATCGGGCGCGGCAATCCTCAAGCCTCAATTTTGATTGTGGGAGAAGCGCCCGGACAAAACGAAGACGAAACCGGATTGCCCTTCGTCGGGCGATCGGGCAAACTGTTAGATAAGATTTTAGAATCCGTGGAATTGAGTGCAGAAACCGACGTATTCATTGCCAACGTCATCAAATGTCGCCCTCCCAACAACCGCCCTCCGACAGCAAAAGAAATCGAAGCTTGCAAACCTTACTTGCTCGAACAAATTCGCATCTTAGACCCGAAAATTATTTTATTAACCGGTGCAACAGCCCTGAAAGGTTTGCTAAGCGACAAGCGGCCCATTAGTAAAATCCGAGGTCAATGGATTGAATGGGAAAATCGTTTGTGTATGCCGATTTTTCACCCGTCGTACTTGCTGCGAAACCCTTCCCGCGAACCGGAAACTCCGAAATGGTATATGTGGCAAGATATGCAAGCTATCAAGGCTAAATTGGATGAATTAAAATAGCAACTCTAATATTTTTTTGTTTGTGCTTTGTATGGGCGGGTTTCACGAACAATAATTGCCTAAAACAGATAATCTCGTAAACCCGCCCCCCACGGTAAATCCCTCAACCGAAAATTCGTGGATTTTCTGATACCTCTGTCAGGAACAGGCAAGATGCCTGTTCCACAATAAAAATTATTTCATGTGGGGTGGGCGTCTCGCCCGCCCGCAAGATGGGGAGCGTGTCATTTTTGCGATGAGTATAAATAATGGTGAACTCCACCATGACTTTTTTGCCGAGCATCAGTATAATAGGGAATAATTATCATCTCTTCCCACTTGATATATAATCATGAAAAACTTTATTGAAGCTATTGGTGGACTAATAGGACTCCTAGGTTTTGTGAAAGGCCTTCTTGAGTTCGTAGAACTCAATAGGATACATAGATATGAGAAGTTTCATGAGATGAGCAAAAGATTCGATGAGAACGAGTCTATCCAGAAAGTCTGTGAGCTTTTGGATGATAGCTCTAGCAGCATATCAGTCACAAAACAGGAAAAAGAGGTATTTATCTGCTTTTTGGAAGAGATTTACTTTATGATTATGTCTGGTATAATGAAAAAGGAAATTGCACTGTACACATTTGGCTATTATGCAAGAGAAGCAATGCACAACCAAAGATTTTGGCACGATCTTGATCGTGGGGAAGAGTATTACACAGTATTCCATAAATTCTGTCGAATGGTCTCTATCTTTGAGCCAAGCAAACTCGGAGTCAAGGAAACGCTGAAATACTGAGTACCATGAAGATAAATTCTTAGGTCACAATGTACTTTTGACGGGTTATCCTTTGATTTAGAATTGAGTATTTCCTAATTTAGAAGGTCAAACATCTTCGGAATTTCCAACTTATCTATTTCCACCTCGTGATTTATTAACAGCGGACATTATACTAGATATTATAAAAAAAGGTGTTATTAAAAAAAGAGGTACAAGTAATGACACAGGTATAAGTCCTACAACCATCGGCACTCCAACCCAAGGGTTAGAACTAACAAAAGACATGAAGCCGCTCCAATCCAGACTGTTAATTAGACCCCACCCAACAACCAACCGCAAGATGCCTGTTCCACAATAAAATTATTTTCTGTCAGTAACAGGCATCTTGCCTGTTCCACAATAAAAATTATTTCATGTGGGGTGGGCGTCTCGCCCGCCCAAAAAATACAATTTAGTTGCGAGACAACTTATTTTTTGCCTGACAATCGCGCAACCACAAACGAATAGCCTCAGCAATTTCGCTTTCACTATCTTGACCTAATAAAGGACGAACATCCGCCGCAGTACCAAACCGAGAAACGATTTTTGCCAACTCCCAGCCATTCTCCATTTTAGTGAAAAATAACCAATGATATTGCTGAATTTCGACTCGTTCTCCCCCGCGATACTGCCGTTCCAAAGTAGTAATAAAAACTTGACTGGCATTTTCAGGAAGCGCATCTTCAAAATTTAAAGGTAACGGTTCAAACTCCGGGCGGCCCGCTAAAATTATTTGAGGCAGCGCGTAACCGGGCGGTGTGTTAGTGTTAGGAGAAAAGTGCGATCGCACAATTACGCGATTAGCATAACTCGGCAAATCTTGCAACAGGCGATCGACCAAAGTTTCTAAATCAGCGGGACAGGGCGATCGCACTAACAAACCATACCGACTGGCATTTATACTGTGAGGATGATTGGTCACCAAATTAACCGCAATAGTCGGAGTTCCAACCGCAGATATCAGCAGATAAACACAGATGAACGCTGATGAAATTTTATCTGTGTTCATCTGTATTTACCTGCGGTTTAAAAAACCTTTATATTGTTATTCAATCTCTTCACAAATACGGGCAAAAGCCGCCACTGGATCGGACGCAGCAGTAATCGGCCGCCCAATCACCAGATAATCCGCACCAGCTTTCAAAGCAGCCTTCGGAGTCATCGATCGCCTTTGATCGCCTCCATCGGCCCATTTCGGACGCACACCGGGACAAACCAACAAAAAATCATCCCCGCAACTCATTCTTAACTGTTCCACTTCTTGCGGAGAACAAACAGCACCAGCTAAACCCGTTTCCTTAGCCAACAATGCCATGTGCAAAGCAAATTCGGGCAACTCCAAAGGTATTTTCAACTCAAAAGCCAACTGTCGCGAATTCAAACTCGTCAACAGAGTAATTGCAATTAATTTAGGACTCGGTTTATCCACAGCCGCCGCCCCTTCAGTCAAAGCCAACTGTGCCGCTTTCAAAGCATCTTTACCACAAGTAGAATGGATAGTCAATAAATCCACATTGTACTTAGCAGCAGCACGACAAGCACCAGCCACAGTATTCGGGATATCGTGAAACTTCAAATCGAGAAAAATCCGCTTTTCCCGCTGTTTTAAAATTTCCAAAATCCCCGGCCCGGAACTCACAAACAGTTCCAAACCCACTTTCCAGAAAGATACTTGCGGGAGTTTGTCAAGAAGTGCGATCGCCTCTTCTTGACTCGAAACATCCAAAGCAACAATAATTCGATTATCAGCGTTCATCAGCGTTCATCTTCAGTATTGATCTGCGGTTAAAAAAGAGATTCAAGACACCAATCGCACAAACTTATTCTTCCCAACCTGCAAAACCTTACCGCATAAATCAGCAGGTAATTCAAAACTAAGGTTAACATCAGAAACCCGATCGCCCTCCAACTTCACCCCGCCGCCCTGCATCAACTTCCGCGCATCACCGCTGCTTTTACAAAGCCCGCTAGCACTCAGAATATAAAACAACTTAGCCGGAAACTGGACGTTTGCCAAAGAAAACTCCGCCACAGCATCAGCTTGTCCCGCAGCACCTTTAACCAGCGCAATTGCATCTTGTTGTGCGCGATCGGCCGCTTCCGAACCGCGATACTGGCGCACCACATCCACAGCCAAAAGTTTCTGTTTTTCTCGCGGATTTTCTGGCAATTCATCAAGCGGCAAATCTGTCAATAGTTCAAAATACTGGGCGATCGAACTATCAGCAATTTTCTCCAACTTAGAATACATACTCAGCGGGTCTTCCGACAAACCCACATAATTGCCCAAAGACTTCGACATCTTCTGTGCGCCGTCAGTCCCGATCAAAATCGGCATCAGCAAACCAAACTGCGGCTTCATCCCAAAATGCCGCTGCAAATCTCTCCCCACCGCAATATTAAACTTTTGGTCGGTTCCCCCCAACTCCACATCCGCTTCCAAAGCCACCGAATCGTAACCCTGCATTAGTGGATACAGAAACTCATGCAGATAAATCGCATTCTCCTGCTGCATCCTGTTATCAAATCCCTCTTTAGCGAGCATCTGCTGCACCGTCATCGTCCCCAGCAGTTCCAAAATCTTCGCCAAATCTAATTTCGACAACCACTCGGAGTTATAGCGAATTTCCAAACGCCCGGGGGTGTCAAAATCTAAAATCGGACGCACTTGGTCTAAATAAGTCTTGGCATTTTCCGCCACTTGTTCGGCCGTCAACTGGCTGCGCATCTCGGATTTTCCAGTCGGATCGCCAATTCTTGCGGTAAAATCTCCGATGAGCAGTACGGCTGTGTGACCGGCATCCTGAAATGCTCGCAGCTTGCGGACGCAAATGCTGTGTCCCAAGTGAATGTCACTCCCTGTGGGGTCAATTCCGAGTTTGACGCGCAACGGTCGATCGACTTTTGCCAGCAGTTGGGCTAAATTTTCGTCAGGGTTGCTAGAATCAGGTCGATCTGGAAAAATCTCGCTGACGCCGCGGTAAAGCGCTGAAAGGTTAGGAGTTATCATCGGGGAGCGATCGTCCATCATATTTTGCCAAAGTGCAGCAGAATTAGTTACACTCACTGGTTGACGCATAAAAACATAACTATCAAGCTACTATAATCCCAAAGCTGACCGGCTTTCATTAGCTGACCCCGCCCAAAAACGGATACCAGCCCCCGACAACAGTCGTGGAGATCCCCAAATTTTAGACTCTTGTTCAAACTCCCAGATTCATCTGTGGAATAAATCTAAAATCTAAAATCTAAAATCTAAAATCGACTGACTGTCTCTAGGGTTCGCATCTAAAATTAAAAGTCTTAAACCCCAAATCGAGTGAGGAAGTGAAATCCACGTGTCAACCAACGCAGTCCGCAAAAACACGGAAAACTCAGCCCCCGTATTCGAGTTTGTTCAGTCAGTCAGTAAAGTGACCGCCGGAACCATACTCAGCATGACAATGCTTGCCAGTTCCGTAGTCGCTGGCGGACTGGTTGGCTTAGCGATCAGCTTCCGCAATTTGCCAGATGTTCGGATCTTGCAAACCTACTCTCCTACAGAAACTACCCACATTTACGACATCAACGGCAGGCCCCTAGCCAGCATCCACGACGAAGCCAACCGGGATGTCGTACCCCTTGACCAAATCTCCCCGAACCTGAAACGAGCCGTTCTGGCGATCGAAGATAGCAACTTCTTTACCCACAAAGGCATCAACCCCGGCGGGATAGCCCGAGCTCTCATAGTCAACCTAGAGAAAGGTAGAACCGTTGAAGGCGGATCGACTATGACTATGCAGCTAGTCAAGAACCTGTTTCTTTCTCCCCAGTCAAAATTTAGTCGCAAGGTAGCTGAAGCGGTAATGTCTATCCGCTTGGAGCAAATTCTCAACAAAGACCAAATTCTGCAACTATACCTGAATCAAATCTACTTAGGTCACAACTTGTACGGCGTAGAGACAGCCTCTCGAAGCTATTTCAACAAGTCAGCAAGTAATTTGACTCTTTCAGAAGCAGCGATGCTGGCCGGCTTAATTTCTGCCCCCGAAGAATACAGTCCTTTCGTCAATTACAAGTTGGCAAAAGAGCGGCAAATAATCGTTTTAGGCCGCATGAAGGAACTCAAATGGATTACGCCGGCCCAAGAGACTGCTGCCCGCCAGGAAAAAATTAAGCTAGGCAAAATTACCTCTTTTGGCGGCTCTCAAGTTCCTTACGTAACACAAGCCGTAGTCCAGGAACTGACTAGGCGTTTCGGGCGAGATGCCGTGGTTAAGGGAGGAATGCGCGTTCAAACCACGATCGACCTCAAAATGCAGCGCATAGCCGAAGAGACCGTCAAAGCGTGGCACAATCGGCTTTACTACCAAGGGCTGTTTTACGATCGCGATGAAGGTCAAATTGCCCTAGCCGCCGTCGATCCCCGCACCCACTTCGTCAAAGCAATGGTGGGCGGCGTCGATTACGAAAAGAGTCAGTTCAACCGCGCCATTCAAGCACGCCGCCAGCCCGGATCTTCTTTTAAGCCTTTTGTCTACTACGCTGCCTTTGCTAGCGGCAAATACACCCCGGATTCAGTTGTCTACGACTCCCCTGTCGGCTACCGCGACGGCGACGGCTACTACTACCCTCAAAACTACGGCGGCGGCTTCTCCGGTGCCGTCAGCATCCGCAGAGCTTTGGAATCATCTCTTAACGTTCCCGCCGTCAAGCTGGGACAAGAAGTCGGATTGAATAAAGTGATTGAGATTTGCCGGGTGCTAGGCATCAGAAGTCCTATGGAACCGGTGATTTCTTTGCCGTTGGGTGCCGTTGACCTCACTCCTTTAGAAATGGCCGGAGCCTTTGCTACCTTCGCCAACAACGGCTGGCATTCTGACACCACGTTTATCGTGCAAGTCACTGACAGCAGCGGCAACGTCTTGCTCGACAATACGCCCAAACCCAAATTAGTTCTCAATTCCTGGGCGGCGGCATCTGTCAACAGCGCCCTGCAAGGGGTAATTAACAACGGAACGGCAAGGGCGGCTCAACTTGGGCGACCGGCTGCTGGGAAAACTGGTACAACTTCCTCAGAACGGGATATCTGGTTTGTGGGTTACGTGCCGCAGTTGTCGGTAGCTGTTTGGATGGGCAACGACAATTACAGACCGATGAGCTACGGTGCTACAGGTGGTACTATTGTCGCCCCTGTTTGGCGTGATTTTATGAGCCAAGCTTTGGAAGGCGTTCCCGCAGAAAGTTTCAAACCAGCTTCATCTTTTGAGCGGCCTTAACTATTCAGTCATTGGGCATTGGGCATTGGGCATTGGGCATTGGGCATTGGGCATTGGGCATTGGGCATTGGGCATTGGGCATTGGGAATACTTTCTTTTTCTTCCTTCTTCCTTCTTCCTTCTTCCTTCTTCCTTCTTCCTTCTGCTCACTAGGATTGTTTTTCCAGCTCAGATTTCATCCGCTCCAGCGTTGAGTTCATTTGCTCAAACATCTGCTGGGGCGTGATGCCAAATTGATTGAGCTGTGTTTTTAACTGCTCAACAGTCATCTGAGCCATGAAGTCCTCAGACAGCTCGAAGCGCTTCATAAAAATACGGTAGCGCTCCATCATTGATTCCATCTGAGCGATGAACATTTTCTTGCCTTCGCGATCGAATTTGCCGTAATTGCCGCCTAGTTTGATGAGAGATTGATAGTCTTCAAACAACAGCTTGGCTTCTTGCTGAACAATTTCTGAATCAAAAAATCCCATAGCTTTCCTAATTTTTTAATATTTAACTAATTTCGATCGAGGCGAGAAATCCCACTGCTTTTTGTACTATTTTATCAGTTGCCGGGGGAAGTCCCTACCCCTTAAGGCGCAAGAATAAGTAGAAATTTCCGTACAGGAGAGGCATCGGGCATCGGGCATCGGGCTTGCGATGACAACAGTCAACTGTCAACTGTCAACAGTCAACTGTCAACAGTCAACAGTCAACTGACTTCAAACTTCCCCGATGCGTTCTAGAGGCCAAAACCGCACTACAGCGCGGCCGATGATATTTTGCTTAGGTAAAAATCCCCACCTGCTGGAGTCGTTGCTGTTGTTGCGGTTGTCTCCCATCACAAAGTATTCATTTTCTGGGACGCGATAAGGCCCCCACTGGTATTTAGGAGGTTCGGCAATATATTTTTCAACGATGGGTTTGTCGTTGAGATAAACTAAACCTTTTTTAACAGCGACGGTTTGACCCGGTAAGCCAATTATCCGCTTGATGAATGCTTGGTCTTGGGTAAAGCCTTGTTCTTGCAACTTTTCGGGAGGGGCAAATACTACGATGTCGCCAGTTTTTGGAGGTTCGAGGTAGTAAGAGATTTTTTCGACTACGACGCGATCGCCCACGTGCAGAGTTGGTACCATAGAATCTGAGGGTATGTAGCGCGGTTCGGCGACCAACGCTCGAATCACTATTGCTAAACTCAAAGCAATAATCACTATCTGAAGATTTTCTCGCTGCGACTTCCACGCTTTCTGCCACCAGGTTTCCGGCGGATTTTCTGCTACTTTTGTACCCAAATTATTTTTTTCAGATGTCATGAAAGTCCTCGCTATATAGTTGCCACTAATTATCTGATTAAGCTCATCAGCATTTAAATTGCATCTCAAGAAATAATCAAACCATGAGCGGGCTGGCCACGCGAACCCGCCCAAAATATACAATTTAAATGCAGTACAGCTTACCGTTGAAGTATGTCGCTGTTAATTACTAGACTTGAAGTACATGCCTTTGCAAACTATCTTGAAAGGCATCTGCGTTGCATCTGCGGTTTCCCTATCAATCAAAGATTTATGCAATAAGTCTCCTCTTGATATTAACTCATAAAAAAGGCAGAGAATTTAAATTCTCTACCTTTTTTATGTGAGGATTTTGAGTTGTTTGCGACTGCGAGATTGGTTGTTTCCCAACTTTACTTGCGATCGCACTTACTCAATCTTACTCAGCGCCTTGGGGCAGCAATTCCCGCTTTTGACCTTGCAGCACCTTAACAATTCCGTCCTCGCCCACATCCACAACAGCGGTGTCGCCGTCTTTGATGCGGCCAGAAAGGATTTCCTCAGCCAAACTGTCTTCCAACAACCGCATGATGGCGCGGCGCAGGGGTCTGGCTCCGTAGCTGGGGTTGTAGCCTTCTTCTACCAGCCGTTCTTTGAATTTTTCGGTCACTTCCAGGGTGATGCCCTGTTCTGTCAAGCGGCCGAAGACTTCTTTGAGCATAATGACGGCGATTTCCTTGACTTCTTCCCGGTTCAACTGGCGGAAGACGATAATTTCGTCAAGTCGGTTGAGGAATTCGGGGCGGAAGTAGTTTTTGAGTTCTTCGTTAACCAAGGAGCGAATGCGGTTGTAATTGGCATCGGTTTGGTTTTCAGTGAACTCGAAGCCGAGGCCGCCGCCGCCTTTTTCAATCACCTTAGAACCGATGTTTGAGGTCATAATCAGCAGCGTGTTTTTGAAGTCCACGGTGCGACCTTTGGCATCTGTTAAGCGGCCGTCTTCCAATATTTGCAGGAGCATATTGAAGACATCGGGGTGGGCTTTTTCGATTTCGTCGAACAGCACGACGGTGTAAGGACGGCGGCGGACTGCTTCTGTGAGTTGGCCGCCTTCGTTGTAGCCGACGTAGCCCGGAGGGGAACCGATGAGTTTGGAGACGGTGTGCCGTTCCATGTACTCCGACATATCCAGCCGAATCATCGCGTCTTCTGAACCGAAGAAGTAGCCGGCTAGGGCTTTGGTGAGTTCGGTTTTGCCGACGCCGGTGGGCCCGGAGAAGATGAAACTGGCGATCGGGCGATTGGGATTTTTCAAGCCGACGCGAGCGCGGCGGATGGCGCGGGAAACGGCTTTCACTGCTTCTTCCTGACCGATCAAGCGCTGGTGCAAGGTATCTTCCATGTGCATCAGCTTTTCGGATTCGGATTCGGTCAGTTTGTTGACCGGGACGCCCGTCCAGCTTGCCACGATTTGAGCAATGTCTTCTTCGGTGACTACTGGCGATGGGTCGGTTTCGCCGGTGCGGGCCGAGTCGGTTTTTTTGGCTTGGGAAATAGCGCGAATTTCGGCTTTGATCGTCATTTCCCGATCGCGCAATTCGCCGGCTTTGTCAAAGTCTTGAGAACGCACCGCTTCGTCTTTATCTTTGAGGACTTGGCGCAGTTCTTTGTCAAGTTCTTTGGCTGCGGGGGGCAGTTGGGAGTTGATCAGGCGAACTCTCGAACCAGCTTCGTCTACCAAGTCAATTGCTTTGTCTGGGAGGAAGCGATCGGAGATGTAACGGTGTGAGAGTTTGGCTGCAGCTTCCAGGGCCGTGTCCAAAATTTTCAGCTTGTGGTGCTGTTCGTAGCGTTCCCGCAAGCCGAAGAGAATCTCGATCGTCTCGTCAACGGTAGGTTCGCCGACCATGACGGGCTGGAAGCGCCGCTCTAAGGCTGCGTCGCGCTCGATGTGCTTGCGGTACTCGTCAAGGGTGGTAGCGCCGATACACTGGAGCTCGCCTCTTGCCAAGGCTGGCTTGAGGATGTTCGCTGCGTCGATCGCGCCTTCAGCCGCACCTGCACCGATCAAAGTGTGCACTTCGTCAATCACCAAAATCACGTTACCCGCTGTGCGGATTTCGTCCATGATTTTTTTGAGGCGCTCTTCAAATTCGCCCCGGTATTTGGTACCGGCGACGAGCAGGCCGATGTCGAGAGTGACGACGCGCTTTTCTTCGAGGATATCTGGGATGTCGTTGTTAGCGATGCGCTGGGCCAGACCTTCGGCGATCGCCGTTTTACCAACTCCGGGTTCGCCGATGAGCACCGGGTTATTTTTGGTGCGGCGACCGAGGATTTGAATTACCCGTTCGATTTCTTTTTGGCGTCCGACTACTGGGTCTAGTTTGCCATCGACCGCCATTTGAGTGAGGTTGGCACCGAATTCATCGAGGGTTGGGGTTTTGGTGCGGGCACCTCCGCCAGTGGCTGCGACTTCTGCGGTTTCTCCCAGCATCCGAATGACTTGGGTGCGGACTTTCGACAAGTCTACTCCCAGGTTTTCTAAGACTCTGGCCGCTACTCCTTCACCTTCGCGGATCAGGCCCAGCAGCAGGTGTTCGGTACCTATATAATTGTGTCCGAGTTGGCGAGCTTCTTCTAGGGATAGTTCTAGAACCCGCTTGGCGCGGGGAGTGAACGGAATTTCGACTGCTACGAAGCCGGAACCGCGGCCGATGATTTTTTCGACCTCAATCCGAGCGTCTTTGAGATTTACACCCATTGATTTGAGGACTTTAGCTGCCACCCCGGTTCCTTCACCGATCAGACCCAGGAGGATCTGTTCTGTCCCTACGAAGTTGTGACCCAGGCGGCGAGCTTCTTCCTGGGCCAACATGATTACTTTTATTGCTTTTTCTGTGAAGCGTTCAAACATGATTTATTCCCATCACCTGCTGCTATGTGCCCGTTTCGAGGTCACGCTCGCACAACGAGCGTTTGTGTTCTCGTAGGGACAGGGCATTGCCGTGTCCCTACTCGTACTGCTTATTCTAGCGTGACACTCCCAACCGCTCTGCCGCACTGGAAAAGCGGTTGCAGATTCTAGGCTGCCGTTGCAGGATGGCTTTCAACTGGGAAGACCCAAATGGTGGCTGACCTACAACCTCCCCTAGACTGCAAGAAGATTGCTCTTCTCGGCCTGTGCCCAACCTACGACTACGTATTGATGGATTCTAGCATAATCTTTTTGGCTCTCATGCAGGTGCAAAATTGATATTTATCGAAGTGTCGGGCGGGTTTTTCACAAAAGTTATTGGTTAGATGGGCGATCGATCCCCTAAACTCGCTCTTAAGCTGCTGTCCATCTCAAGAATCTTTTGGTTTGCGAGGGAAAGAGCGAGCTGGGCTTTTTTTATCTTAAATTTTGTCTCAGATCCTTTGAAGATTTGGGTGTTCTTCATATTGTCAGTTGTGCGTAAGTCCTGCATCAATTAGTTAGTATTGCTACACTCCGAGGGTTAAAGTCAGACTATAATCAGCACGGTCAAAGAAAGTGCTTTCGCAGCAAAGTGTTTTTTGTCGTTAACCGCTCTGAGTTAAATCTCTCAAACTTTAAAGTCACAAGAGAAACTAAATCTTGTTTATGAGTCCTAGGATTGGTCGCGATCGAGTCGGATTTTGCTGTTGTAAACCCCAAAAAATCTGCGTAATACTTCGAGGAGAAACACTTTTTTTTGACAAACTTTTACAAGCTTTCTATCAAATTTAAGTGTGGTGAGTACGAGAAAAGATATAGTATTCAGTCGCACGCGGGGATGGGCTTTCAGGAAATCGCCGCTCGCAACACATCCGACAGTTTTTGATAACCCGCTGTAGAAGAAGGGATGCAGGGTCAACATTAGGAGGGTGGCGCTAACGATCGCACGACGATCGCTCAACCGAAAATCACGGGTTTCAGACTAGGAATTCAAAACAGCCCGCACTATTGTAATCATGAAAAACTTTGATATCAACCCGAGTACATTTAATCTTTAGCATAGCTCTCTTTTTTCTGGTAAACCGCGAGAAAGTGGACTACTTGGATTTTTTTTACTTCGGGTGATTTTACCAGAAATTTGGCTGGACAAAAAGCACGGTCTTCGATCGTGCAAAGTATTATGACCGGCACGGTCTATGACCGTGGTTGCGTGGTAGAGTGCTTTTGGTCGTTAACTCGTTTGAGTTGAAAGTCTGAAAGTTCAACGTTAGACAATCTAAATCATGTTTAAGGCGTAGTGAAAGTAAATCATGAACACTAGAAACTTAGATGATCCGGTAGAAAGTAGCGACAATGGATCGATCGAAGTTACAGGTAAATCCCACGATGTAACCACAGCTACTTCTGCCGATTCACCAAAAGAATTCAATGCAGAAGAGCTAGGACGTGTCTACTTTATTCGGCACGGTGAAAGTACCAGTAACGAACGCAACATTTTTGCCGGAGTTCTGGATGTTGACCTCACATCATTTGGCAGGTTGCAGGCGCGCCGTGCAGGTGTTGACCTGAAGAAAAAAGGTACAAAGTTTGACGCAGTATATGTCTCCCACATGAGACGCGCTAGGCAAACCTGTGAAATCGCCCTTGCTGAAAGTCAGGCACTAAAGTTCCCCGATACCCCCGTTGAGATAGACCATCGAATTAGCGAAAAATCCTTTGGCATTTTTGCGGGGCGCAACCTAAATTTGCTGCGTCTAGCCCTAGGCTACGAAGGATTCGAGGAAATGTTGCATTCACATAACGAAGCACCCCCGGCTGGCGAAAAGATTGCCCAAGTTTATTCTCGCGCTGCCCGTTTCTACGAAGACAAAATTGTACCGCACTTAGAACGCGGTGAAACAGTTCTAGTAGTGTGCCACCAATATGTGTTGGAGCCTCTAGCACTTTATTTAAGCGGTCTACCGCCGACAGCTTATAAACACCTGAAACTCCCCAACGGTAAAGCTCTCAGCGGTGTGGATCTCGTCAAGTTTCGGGACAAGGAATCGGGCGGTGCTGCTTCCCTGCGTAAAGAGATCAACGATCTTTCAATTATGTGGGCGATTTTGATCTATGCCGCCGCCTTTTTGCTGGGAAGTTTGGTAGGGGCAATCAGCGGCGCAGCAGGAGGGATTCCGTCAGCGCTATTTCGAGCGATCGTCGTTGCGTGTCTTGCGGCCTCAACGTTTTATACTTACCTGGACATCGACTTTGCCGCGAGTAAACGCAAAGTAACCTCTACTGTGAAGTATCTAGTTTACGGGTGGATGGCAGTGCGATGGGTAGTTGGGCTATTCTTAATATTTTCTGGACTTTTGTATCAGAGCGAAGCTGATTTGTACAAAGTTTTGTGGGTGCTGTTTTGGATGGTTCCACCAGCCCTGACTTCCCCAGTTTTATCCGTGCTTTGGGGCGGCAATCTTTATCCGTCGGCTCTCTTGTCAAGAACCCTATCAATCGTTGCTCCACTGGCGCTTCTGGCTACATTGAAGGTTGCCAATTTACCCATTAACGTTGACAGCCTGATCTTTTTCGGTGTCATTCTAATTCTAGGTCTGGCAATACCGGGTGCGATCGCCCAGTTTTGGCGGGACAAATCTCCTGTAGAATCAAACCACCACAGTAAAAACTGGAAATTTATCGGAGTGCTGGCTGTCGCATTCATGGCTTTGGCAACCGGGTTTCAGTTTACTCCGGCAACATTCCTCAGCGATATATTTTCCTCAACGGATACAGCGCGATCGCTAGCTTGTCTGCAACAATTGGCAATTGCAACTTTGGTATTTGTCTCGATGCGCGCAGTAGCTACATTAACCTCAATAGTGACAAAGGGCAAGCTAAGCAAGGCAGAAGCTCGGGATGCTTATATCCTGCTTGTGAATCCCAACTTTTTCCTTTGGGCGGCTCTTTTTATCGGAGTTAGCGCAACTGCAAATCCAGAAGCCGTAAAATATGCAATTTTTTGGGCAGCGCTGGGGTTCTTCTGCATACCACTCATCGAACAGATATTGTTCATGAATTCATTTGGCAATGACATACTGAGAGAAACACTGCGTTCTTCGAGAGTGGCAACAGCAGATATCAAAAAGCTGTTCCTGCAATTGGATACGGATGGAAGTAAGTCGCTAGAACGAACTGAGATTATGGAGTTGTTAGGGCTCATCGAAGATATGACAACCGGCGAACGTAGCTCTGAAGAAGTCAGAAGTTACATCACTGATTATCTTTTTAATACTCTTGACTCCGATAAAAATGGCAGTGTTGATTTAGCAGAGTTAGAAGAGTACATATCAACCTATGGGTTAGTTGCTAACCTGAACGTCGTATCTGCTACTGCCTCCCCAGTTGGAGCATAAGTGGCGATCGCCCAGAGTTGATATTAATGGAAGTAACAGAATTTATAAAATTTCTGTTACTTCCAAGTTCAATAGAGGAGCAACTTATAGATTACTTGTCTCTACTGTTCCTCCATTATTCTATTTAAAAACCTAGTTCTGGAATGAACTTGTTAGATATCAAAATCGGGAGAATATAGCAAATGTCACGTTATAAAATTCGAGCAATTATCCTGACAGCAGTCGTTTGTGTTGCCGTGGTATGGACGACTCCAGTGCGATCGCAGGAGCAAGAACAAGAGCCCGCTAAAGATGCCAACACTCCAAAGGTGGAACAAGTTCAACCAGAGAAACCAGCAGACCCCAAAGCAGCAACAACTACCAAAGATATTAATATTCCCGTCGATGAACTCAAACTCCTCCTGAAGCCGCTCACTCTCGAAGAACTCCGAGACGAGACAGCAGCGTGGATGCTTGTACTCCAACAAAAAGCCCACGAAATCAGCGAAGCTGAAGTTACCATCAAGCGCCAGAATCAAGCCATCAGCCAACAACAAGAAGGCACTGATGCCCTAGAAAAAGCCAAAAAAGCCCTCGAAGCAGCGGAGCAAGCTCAAAAAGGTGCTGCCCCTGGTTCGCCGCAATATCTAGAAGGAACGAAAAAGGTAGAAGAAGCCAAAGAAAGCCTCAAAAAAGCCCAGTCAGCAGTCGAGCAATCGAAAACAACCAAAGCCGAATTAAAACAAGACGAGACATCCAATAAGACGCTGGAAAAAGCTAAAAAAACGGGCGATCTAGAAACAGCCAAACAAACTCTCGATCGAGTAAAGGCCGATCGAGATAAGGCCGTTGCGGGATCTCTAGCTTCTTCCGAGGCGACCAAAACGATCGAAAAACTAGAAGCAGCCATCAAAGCGTTCGAGTCCGCCCAAGAAGCTCAAAAAGGTGCAAAGCCCGATTCACCGGAATACGAGCAAGCCACCCAGCAGCTCGAAAAAGCACACGAAGCCCTCAAACAACAGCTCAAAGATATTGGGGGTACTGCAACAGACCAATCGTCCCAAGAGCGAGACAACGCCACAGCCGCCGTTGCAAACACCGAAATTAAAAACCACGGGGAAGAGAAAGTTGCTGGGGAGCCGGGAGTCGTCAACAACCAACAGAACCTCCAACAAAAACAACAGGAACTCAAAACAACGACCGAAAATTTGCAAAAGAGTACCGATGCGGATTCTGCAGCAAAGAACCAACTCGTAGTCACTGTTACCGAACTCCAGTCGCAGCTAACGGCGATCGACGATCGCTTTAACGCCATCTTAGAAGAACTGGAGAAAAAAGGTGGCGATCCCAAGCCCTACCGCCAGTACACTCAAGCAGTTATGAGTATCGACGTAGATACCAAAGATACCCAAGGTTTGGGCGTGCGGCTTCTGGCTTGGGCAAAAGCTGAAGAAGGTGGCCTGCGCTGGGTGGGCAATACAGGGAAGTTCGTCGGGATTGTGATTGTCTCCATCATTGTCTCTCAAATCCTCGGCGCGATCCTCTACCGACTGATGCAGCTATTCGGCGGCACATCGAGAATCATGCGCCAATTTATCGTGATGCTTGTCAAGCGCGGCGGGGTTGTAGTCGGGTTTCTAGTGGCTCTGACAGCGCTGGAAGTCAGCCTCGGTCCAGTTTTAGCCCTGGTTGGGGGTTTGAGTTTCATTTTGGCCTTCGCCCTGCAAAGCAACCTGGGTAACATTGCCAGCGGCTTGATGATTATGGCCTACAAGCCCTTTGATGTCGGTGACGAAATCAAACTCGGCGAACTTTGGGGATGGGTAGAGTCCATCACCTTAGCTAACACGAAAATCAAAGGCCTTGACGGTCAGATGTTTAACGTTCCCAACAACACGGTTTGGGGCGACACTATCGAAAACCTGAGTCACGCTCAAACTCGCAAATTTACACACTCCTTGCGGATTGGCTTTGACGAAGACTTGGGTAAAGTGGAGCAATTGCTCGTAGAAATTCTCAAATCGCATCCCAAAGTTTTAGCAGTTCCAGCCCCCAGCACTCAAGTGTGGAGCATTGAAGATTATTACATCAGTGTGAAGGCCGATGGGTGGGTGAAAAAAGAGGATTTTTGGACAGTCCATTCAGACGCGATCCGCATGATTCGGGAACGGTTCTACAAAGAGGGTATCCAACTTGCTGCTATCCCCAAAAGTATGGATGTAGGAGAACCAGATAATAGTAATGGCAACACTCCCGATTTCGTTTCGGAAACCTCTGTGCATCGGGGGGTAGGCTAGGTTTCGGAAAGCCCTACAAATTGATGAATGCGATCGCTCCTGACGGACTCTTTGGTTCAACGATTTTTTAACGTTTCAGCAAGGGATACTGAAAGGTAGAATGTTTTATGAAACATGAATTTTTCGCTCCTAGCTTTGATGCTATTGAAGCCAATTTGTATGTGGGTTTTTCTGAAGCGGAAGGGGGCGAACATTATTTCCTCCTGACACGAGAAGAAGAGTGTGAAGAAGAGATGGTTCCTCTTCCTAACAGAAAAAATATCTATGCAGAGCTGGACGATGGAGATTGGGCAGAAGATGTAGGTGTCGATTGGGTTACTCTTAGTCGCAATCAATTTACTGTTCGTTTCGGTTCCGATACAATAACTATTCCAGAATATGATGAGGTTGCAATTACTTTCTCCTTAGAAGATGCTGACTTTGAAAGGTTAAGGCACATCTTACAGAAGATAATGCGGGGTTATGAGGATAGATTGCATTTAATTGATTAGTCAATCAATGTACAAAAACGTAAATGGGAATGTCGAAAACCGCAATCCGCCTAGGGACGGGTTCGCCGAAATCTCGAACACGAATCAAACAATCTGATAGACCCGCCAGCCCGATTTTACATCAAGATTTATCCAATAAATTAAGGGTAGATTTGTATTTGCGATCGGGTGGGGGCGGGCGAGACGAGATTATTCATGTTCACTATAGATGGTTGGTGAACACACCCCTACGGTTCATTGTTTTACACCAATTTTATCTGGTGATGACAGCACATTCTGTAGGGGCGGGTGAGACGAAATAAGGTTGATTCGATACAGTTCAATCTATCGCGTCCAAGCCAGCCATTTATTAAACAAATTCTTGACAAGCGGAGTCAAACGAGTGCGATTGTAAGCATCCCCGGCTTTCCGAATCGCGTCAGCTTGCGTGGGATACGGGTGAATTGTGCTAGCAATCTTTCCCAAACCAATATTGTTAACCATTGCTAAAGTAATTTCGCCGATCGTATCTCCAGCGTGTCGCGCTACAATAGTTGCACCTAATATTTTATCGCTGCCTTTCTTGACGTAAATTTTCACAAAGCCCTCGTCTTCACCGTCAATAATTGCCCGATCGACTTGACTGAAAGGAATTAAAAATGTATCGACATCAATTCCTTTTTCCTGAGCCTCGTGTTCGCCGATTCCGACGCGCGCAATTTCCGGGTCAGTATAAGTACACCAAGGTATCGTCAAAGCGCTGAGCTTTTTGCGCCCGAAAAATAGAGTGTTTTGAATCACCATCCTCGCGGCAAAATCAGCAGCGTGAGTAAATTTATGTTTCATGCAAATATCGCCGGCAGCATAAATGCGGGGATTAGTAGTTTGCAAGTTGTCGTTGACAAATACGCCAGTTTGTGTATCGTATTCAACGCCGACCGCCTCCAAATTCAATCCTTCCACGTTGGGCGATCGCCCTGTACTCACAATAATTTCATCTACTGTTACCGATGCTTCCTTATCTTGAGATTTATAATAAATTACTTTGCCTGCATTTGTTTTCTCAACGCGCTCTATGTGGGATTCTAGTATTAGTTTAATTTCTTCGCGTACAAAAGCCTGCTGCACGATTTTAGCAGCATCCGCATCTTCTTTGTCTAAAATCTGAGCATTTTTGTGCAGCAATAAAACTTCCGAACCCAGTCGCCGAAAGGCTTGAGCCAATTCGCAGCCGATCGGCCCTGCGCCAATTACTGCCAAACGCTGAGGTCTTTCTGTCAGGTTAAACACAGTTTCATTTGTCAGATATCCAGCTTCTTGTAAACCGGGAATTTGCGGTTGTAGCGCCCTGGCACCTGTAGCAATTACTGCTTTTTTAAAGCGGAGAGTTTGACCTGCAACTTCTATGGTAGAATTGCTAGTAAAACGACCTGAACCTAAGAAAACATCCACTCCTAATTTGTGCTGGTAGCGTTGAACAGAATCAACATCGCTGATTCCCGCCCTGATGCGGCGCATCCGTTCCATCACAGCAGCAAAATCTACTTCTACACTGTCAGAAACATGAACGCCAAACTTACTGGCATTCCAGATATCGCCGACAGTGCGCGACGATCGAATTAAAGCTTTTGACGGCACGCAACCGACATTCAAACAGTCGCCGCCCATTAAATGTTTTTCAATTAAAGCAACTTTCGCGCCCAAACCTGCGGCACCCGCAGCCACAATTAATCCGGCGGGCCCGGCGCCAATTACTACTAAATTATAACTGCTAGCGGGCTGCGGATTTACCCAATCTGGCGGATGCAAATAGGAGACTAATTTTTGGTTGTGTTCGTCCATCGGGGGGACTGTTACGCGATCGACTTTTGATTGCGACATTAGCAATTTCTCCTAATTAAATAATTTCATCTAAAGCCTTGCGAGCAATACGAGAGAGCGAGAAAGTGACCGCTACAGCCGCCGTAAAACTGATGACATTAATCAACCATCTTGCAGCTTCTGATTGCGGATTTGCAGGCTGATTTACCGTACATATCGCAGCAATATTTCCCACCAAAGAGCCTGAGTAAACGTACATAACAGTTCCCGGTATCATGCCAGAGGAACCTAACACGTAATCTTTTAAAGAAACCTGAGTAATTCCCAGAGCGTAATTCAATAAATTGAAAGGAAATAAAGGACAGAGGCGGGTCAAAAAGACTATTTTAAATCCTTGTTTAGAAACTGCGCGATCGAGAGCTTTAAACTTGGGATAAGCTTGCATAGATTTTATCATGCGATCGCGCGACAAGTATCGCCCGATCAGAAAAGCAAACGTAGCACCTAAACTTGCCGCGACAAACACGTAAACCGAGCCCCACCACAGACCAAAAATCACCCCGCCTCCCAGAGTCAGCACCGAACCCGGTATAAATAGTACAGTAGCTAGGTTGTAGGTGACAATAAAAGCTACTGGGCCCCAAGCACCTAAATGCTCGATCTGTATTAAGACATTTCTTAAAAATTCTTGAACATAAAAAGACCTAGTTGCTAGAATTAAGATACCAAATAAAGTTGCGAGGGAAAAAAGCAATAATATTCGTTTAAAACTTACCCTAGCAAAATCTTGAATTTGTTTGATTGGCATGACTCACCCGCAAATAGCTCTCAGCATTATACTACTCTTCAATCTCAAATCTAAAATCTAAACTCTCAAATCCGATAACTCACCCCAAAATAAATCAGCCATGACAGCAAAAACCCAACTCCCAACCCCCGACTATTTCGACACCAAAAAAGTAGGCCAACTCTGGCGAGTTCCCTACCAAGAACGCGCCGCTGAAGCTAAAGAATGGGCGAAAAAATACAGCATCCAGCCCGCCGCCAACGACAAAAATCGCATTTGTTTGCTGATAATCGACGCCCAAAATACCTTTTGCTTGCCCGAATTTGAACTATTTGTGGGCGGGCGTTCCGGTAGCGGTGCTGTCGATGACAACCTGCGGCTGTGCGAATTTATCTACAGCAATTTAAATGCAATTACAACCATTGCGCCGACAATGGACACCCACACCGCCATGCAAATTTTTCATCCAATCTTTTGGATAAATGAAGCAGGCGAACACCCCCTCCCAGCCGCCACATCAATTACTTTAGAAGACGTGCAGCAAGGCATCTGGAAAGTCAATCCCGCCGTCGCCCACAGCATCGCCAACGGTAACTATTCGGCACTGCAAAAACACGCACTCCACTACGTGCAGAAACTCAGCGACGAGGGCAAATATCCCCTGACAATTTGGCCCTATCACTCAATGCTGGGCGGCGTCGGACACGCCCTGGTTTCCGCGGTGGAAGAAGCAATATTTTTTCACAGCATCGCCCGCAACAGCCAAGCACTTTTTGAGATTAAAGGCGGCAATCCCTTAACTGAAAACTATTCGGTTTTGCGGCCGGAAGTATTAGACGGGCCGGATGGCAGTTCTATTGCTCAAAAAAATGCTTCTTTTATTGATAAGTTGCTAGGTTTTGATGCGGTAATTATTGCGGGACAAGCGAAAAGTCACTGCGTGGCTTGGACGATTGATGATTTGCTGACTGAAATTTTAGGGCGAGATCCGAATTTGGCAAAGAAGGTTTATTTGCTGGAAGATTGCACTTCGCCTGTGGTTGTTCGGGGTGTTGTTGATTTTACGGAACAAGCAGATGCAGCTTTTCAAAGATTTGCTGCGGCGGGAATGAATGTGGTTAAATCTACTCAGTTAATTCTGGGCGATTAAAGACGAGCGTTTTCTGTGGGGGTTTGCAGTACCAAAAAAGTATACATTATTAACTATAGGTGGTAAGTTTTGTTGCCTTGGCAGTCTGCTGCGATCGCATTTAACTCATTACTTATGATATCATATCCGGTAAATCACTTACGATAGAAGCGTAGTTAAGGAGTTTCCCGATGATTGAAAGCGAAATTAATAGTCTTGTTTTTTTTCGGGATACGAGTGTGCAAGCAATTTCAAAACTATCGGTGGCTATGGCCACGACTCTTCTGAGCACAGTTATAACTGCAACCCAAGCCTACGCAGTTCCCGTCACCTACGATTTCACCGTCACTGTTACCAAAGGTAGGTTAGCCGGCAATTCATTCAACGGTTCTTTCAGCTACGATGATGCGAAATTGAAGGGAACTGGAGTGGAAGAATTGGGAATTGCTGAGGGATTAACGACCTGCATAAATTACATGGGACGCACTTATCGCGAAACCGATGATACCAGTTATCCTACCTTTCCCACACTCAGATTTGAGGATGGCAAAATCGCGAAACTAAACTTCTGGATTCAGCCGAATCAGCGAGTTAATTGGTGGAATTCAAATGGATGGGAAGTCAAGCTGTCTGAGCCTAAAAAGAGCGGTTCAACTGTTCCCAATTGTCAAAAACGGTGAGGGTGACTAAGCTGCGATCTGCCGTAAAAATATAGAAGGAAAATGTAGGACATCGGTTGTTATAGTCATGAAGAAATCAGTCAGATTATCGGCGCTGATTTCCAAATCCTCTCGGACTTTCTGGCAAATAAACGGTTTATTATGGGAGATCGACGCGCCACATTAGATGCAACTGCCGGCGGTTACATTGGTAATTTCATGCAACCACGCTAGGAAGGTGCGATCGGGAGTATGTCACTTTTGTAGTGAGTAATTATACTCAGGCAGCTTGTCTCTGATTTCCAATTAACCCGTTCAAGT
>NZ_JAUBSF010000179.1:0-4359 GCF_036704615.1 Microcoleus sp. K4-B3 | reverse complement strand
TATAACCTCCAATCTGCTCCACTTAAGCCCAACCCTTAATTATAGCATAAAATTATTTTGCAAGAGGTCTAATATAGCTGCGTATCAGCTTATCACCATGTTGACTCACCATCAGGCTCAAGTCAGTCGGAAAAGTCGGATCTTTAAAGTCGGAAAAGTCGGAAAAGTAGGATCATCGCCGCTATGAGTACATAGCTCAGAGATCTCTTTAACAATTTAAGCTCACCCGCTAGCTAAAACGCCACTGTATTAATACTGAATTCAGGCTGATATATAGGCTAAGGGGAGCGTCTTTTTTATATACTGTCCATCATCCAAACCCCCTCAGGGTGAGCTTTCTGGGACGTTAGCTGTAACTTTATGCTCTGTGTCTGAATCACCAGCCCCCCGATTTATCAGTGGGCTCAATTCCACAATCTCAAATTTCAAATCTCAAACGCGGGACGTAGGATTCAGCCACAGCAGAATTGTCTGTTTTAATTGATTTAATTCCCGATACACTTCTTGTTTTACCCACTGCCCGATCGCGTCGAAGGGCGTAAAAATTTGACCTACAGGCCAGCTAACATCTTGACCCAAGGGCGTTTGATGGTTGCCGGCCAGGGTCTGAACTGTAATCATGTCGGGAAATCTCTGTTTTAGCAGACCAGTCAACAGCAGGGTTTGGTCGATGTTGTCGCCGTTAAATTTGACTAAAAGATTGCGCCGGATTTGATAGCTATCTTGGACGAGGCGATTGGTATCTTGCGGGGAAGGGGTAAACTCCACTTTAAAGACGGGGGAAATTTGCTCGACGATCGGGATTGCTTCGGATGCCGCATAATTGTTGAAAGAGATCAGAATATTGCCTGCCCTTTCTATGTCAAACACAGAACCTATCAGCAAGTGGAGTTTGCACCCCATACTGTGCCCCATACCGTAAACAGGGAGATAGGAAGATCTGAGCAATTTAGTGGCGCGCAGGCGATCGAGGGCATTTTCAAATTTGTTGAGAACATCGCGGGCGATCGCAATATGATCCAAAGTATTGACAAACGGCGTTGCGACTACAAGATATCCTTGATTTCCCAAAGCCTCTAACAGCCAGCGATAGGTAAGTTGCGGTGCTGTCGCCACAAATGCACCGCCGAGAAAATGTACGATAGCGATCGGTTTAGACGGAATTAATACCCAGTTGCCAGAAATTTCTTGCCAGTCCATAAATTCAATCTAATTCACAGTAAAAAGGCGATCGTCCTCTGAAGGTAGAAAGCAGAATTTTTTCTAAATATTTGCTTTTATTTTCTGCCTCAAAAAATGGTTTGCTACCCATTTTTTTATTCAAAAAACTTTTCTTTTTACTTATTCATTATTTAGTGTAACTGTTTTGGGAGCAAATAGCACGGCGGGCGATCGCTGCTATTTACGCCATGTATAGGGTTGAAGCTTGCGACCGAATAAATCAAGGCTGACATCCGATCGCGACTTTCAAAAATTTTTATATTGTCTCCCATCGCACGGCTGCAAGCCCTTGTCGTTGGTATTGCGGGTAATTGCTCCGACAGGATATTAACAGTCAAAGACGCCTCTAAACCCCAAGAGCGCGTATTAACCAGCCCCTGCGCGATCGGCTTCGATTCGGCTTTATTGGCATCACCTAATTTCTTGACTCAACTCGCATACAACTATAATCTCCTTTAGGAGAAACCTCCGAGTTCAGACGATCGCTGGGGGTTTAATTCTGCCGAATGACCAATACCTTCTGCCGTTTTACCACTCAACTTTTCATGAGTCTTCATCCATTTCCACTTGTGCAGAGTAGCTTGAGGATTGAGCACTGCCGTAGCGACGCCGTAAACAATAGTAGAAAAAACCTCCCGATTTAACCAACTTTGTCCCAGCTTTCTCATGTAGTGCAGTGCCAACACTTCTCTGAATTTGTTGAGCCTTTTCAAAAGCGGCAAATTCTTAAAGAATAGCTGTTCGTACTCGTTGAGCGATAACTCTTTTTCTCCCCGCAAGCGCCGGAGTTGGTTTTCCTTGACACAATCAGAAGCTATGCGCTTTTTCAGCCAGTGCTTATCTGTGAGAGATTTCCCTCTAATTCGATAATTTCCCAAAGCTTCTGTCGCCGCTAGCAAGCCATACTTTTGAGCAATTTTGGTAAATAACTCTGTATCTTCTCCTACCTGCCAATCTTCTGCAAAGCCGCCTTCTTGGAGAAGAATGGAGCGATCGACTACAACAGAAGACGGGAAAACCCAAGGGCTTTCGCCTGTCTCCTTAATCGCCTGCATTTCTGCTTTAGTTGTAGGATAGGTGGGAATGTAACTCAACTTGTTGCCGCGCTTGTCTAAATACCGCAAAGCGTGAGCCACAGCTTTGACTTCGGGATTGTCTGCGAGCATCTTCAAACAAACTTCTAGCTTGTTGGGTTCCCAGGTATCGTCGCTGTCGATAAACGCTACATAGTTGCCCGTTGCACGATATATCATTAAATTTCTCGCCTTAGAAACCCCGTAAGTTTTGGGATTTCGGAAGTATTGAATTCTCGAATCTTGCTCGACGAGTTTAGCAGCAACTTGGTCAGTAGCGTCAGTAGAGCAGTCATCAACAATTAAAATTTCTAGATGCTTGTGGGTACCATTGAGTACGGAGGCAACTGTCTCGGCCAGAGTGTCGGCAGCATTGAATGCAGGAATTATTACACTGACTTTTTCGCTGTTCATAACTTGAATCACTTGTGGTTTGGTAGTTGTTCGCCGAAGTACAGTCTGGAAGCAGACACTCTGACTCCTTTACGTGCAAGTACCTGTAGTCCCGAAACTTGCCTACATACTGCCAATATAACAGGCTTGCCGACCTCAGTGTTATGTACCATAAGGGGGGACACCTCTTAGGAGCCGGAGTGCAGACTATTTGGCGGACAATTTTTTTGATACACAGGCGTCGCCTGCAAGGGATTGAGGGTTTTGTCGGGGGGTTGGAATTTTAATAAATTAGATGGGATATTTTTGCTTTAATAGGACTTACCTAAAAAAACCCGGCATCACCCAAAATTATTGGTTTGATAACTATATCTGTACTAATAAACCGAGTTTATGACTCATATCGAGTCCGGTTAATCGCTAATCATAACCTTGTTTGTCGTCGGCGCGGCGCGGGCGATAGAAGGCTCCCCGTCTCCACTACAAACCTAATTATAAGTTTTGAACCAAACCTGGAAGGGTGAAAAAGAGAGCTATAAAGTAGACCCCATAAGAGTTGCAGCCCGTATCCCCTGTTGATAAAAGCGACGTTTATTGCGAGTTAATGAAATTAACTCTCTCACAGATTCAGAATGTTTATCGAGATAATTTACCCACTGTTCTCCATCCTGATCCATGTCAAATATACCCCGCCTACGGTATTTTTGGCACTTGTCTTTACGACGACGAGATACATATCCCCGCACTTGCTTTTTCGTTCATTTCTGTGCCTTGAAATATAGCCGAGCTGTCAACGATCGCCATTAACAATATTATTTTAACGAGTCGGTCTCCCCTGAGACCACTCCCTTCTAGATTATCGCCTCCTGTTTGACAATTTTGGAACATTTATTCTATCCCCATCCGTTTTTTATAAGCTGCTATAGCTACTGGCCAGGAGCCTAAATCTGTGACAATAAAGCAGGCTTCTTTTCCTTTCAATTCCTGATAGTTTCGTTGCCATTTACCAGCGATATCAAACCCTACTACAGGTCTGGTTTTTCTCACCCTCACAAGAGTGAAAGTATCAAGAAGTGCTCGGTACTATTCCTCATCAATCTAAGCGTTGCCAGATTAAGTTTTCTGTTGCCAGACAATGATTTTTTTTCAGCCTCAAACAAAAAGATACACCCATTGCCACATCGCCAGCTTGCCAAGTCCACTGAACACAATTCACGGTCTCCTAAAACAATAACTTTATATTCTTTTAGTAAGGGTAATACTTGTTGTAGAGCCAAGGTTTGTTCTGGTAGGTTACTGTTACCTAAATTAGGAAACAAACACCAATATAATGGAATGGCTCTTTTGTTCCAGATGAGAGCGAGCGTAAAAAGATTGATACACCCCCACTGACTGCGGTCGATGGCAATTGATAGAGTTTGTCCTACAGACCAATAAGTTGTTAACCAATAAGCGATTAAAGGGAACCAAAGAGCGTGCGAGCGTTAATTGAGGTAAATCGAGAAATCTTATTCTGCTTGCGACGGCAACTTTCGACCCTAATTGGATAGGGAAATACCCTTGCAAGAGCCGCTCTAGTCTCACTTGTTTTTCCGATTGTATCAAGTCAAGCAAGATTTTGAGTAAAATAAACTGGGCGTGCGTCAGTTGTTTTTGTAAGTGGGTCTGATAG
>NZ_JAUBSF010000034.1:0-58417 GCF_036704615.1 Microcoleus sp. K4-B3 | reverse complement strand
GACATACAGCAGATTGCACATTAATTATTCTCTTAGTATCCCTGATTTTGGATCATTTTTTCCTTGGATTACTCTTATACGAATTAGAGAGGAAAACTCCGCTCAGAGGAACCGCTAGCATAAACAGATAAATTGCCGCGTGCAGTAGAAACGTGCGAATCCACTCACCTGTAAACTTCGGGAGACGGCGCGTATACTTACGCCACCAAACTCGCTGCAAAATGAAAATACGCCAGGTTAGCAATCCAATTGTCAACACCCCAATCGATTTATGCAAAGTATAAGCGTTGCCTTGTAATGGTGTATTGTCTGGCATTTTAACCATCCAAAATCCCCCAACCAACAGCAGCAGATAACAGGTTGCCATCACCGCGTGTATTGACCATAATTGCTTGAAGGCTGAATTGGCTCTAGGCTGGGGCTTTGTTTCTTGCGGAACTAATTTGGAACTCATTGAATACCTCGTAAACATTGAATGGTGTTTGGGTTCTGTCATTCAATATATGCGACTTCTATAAATCTGAGATCGACCGTTGATTAAAATTTTTTTATGTTTCTGGTGACTAAGGCAAAGGAGAAAATAGTCTATATTGCAGTACAGGAATCGAAACGGCGTTACACAATTTGAGGATGATGCTTGTGGGGTGTCCCGCCTGCTGTGAAAATACAGCGAACGGGCTACGAGATCCCATCCCACAAAACAATCAAAATCATCCCGCAATTATGCAACGCCCCCGCTTATTCTACAGTCTGAGAAACTGGCCGACAGCCAGACAATATCGAGTGCAAATTGACGACGTTTCCGATTACCGCGATCGCAGGTGCTGCAAATCCGGTCGCCTCAACTTGCTCTACAATTGTACCCAAAGTTCCGATCAATTCTTCTTGTTCCGGGCGCGTTCCCCAGCGCACTAACGCTACGGGCGTTTCTGCACTCAATTCGGCTGCTGTCAACTGACCGATAATGTAAGGCAAATTGTGGATTCCCATGTATACTACAATGGTTTCGGAGCCGCGGGCGATCGCCTGCCAATTGACCTCCGGCCGATATTTTCCTGCTGATTCGTGGCCGGTGACAAAGGTGACTGAGGAACTGTACGATCGATGTGTTAAAGGAATTCCCGCATAAGCAGGGGCCGCAATCCCAGAAGTTACACCGGGTACAACTTCTACCGACACTCCAGCTTTTACCAACTCTTCCATTTCTTCGCCGCCGCGACCGAAGATAAACGGATCGCCGCCTTTGAGACGAACTACGATCGCATTATCTCCAGCTTTTTCTATCATTAACTGAGTTGTTTCGTCCTGCATTAACGAGTGACGGCCTTTGCGTTTTCCGGCATCAATTCGTTCTGCTTGGGGGTTGATTGCTGCCAAAATTTGAGGGCTGACTAAAGCGTCGTAAATCACGACATCCGCACACTCTAACAGAGCTTTTCCCTTCAAGGTCATCAAACCCGGATCTCCGGGTCCCGCACCTACTAAATACACTTTGCCTAAAGACATTTTTCTTGCTTCCTTTACCTCTTCTGTGCCACTGCGGTTCATTTTTGAATTAAATCCCCAATTAAGTCTGCTAATTCTACACTTGCGCCTAGAGGATTTGCGAGATGAAGTTCCGCCGCAGGAAATTGCTGCTTTAGCTGTGCGACATTTTTGGCGATCGCATCTGTAATTCCTCCATTAAATAAGAAGTATGGCACAATTCCAATTTGCTGCTGTCCACCACGAACCAAACTGTGAATTTGCTCTTCCAAACTCGGCTTTACCGACCAATAAGCTGTCAGCGCACCGAGTTTGCTGGCGATTTCCTCAACTGTCGAGTTACCTCCGGGGCGACGGCTGCCGTGAGATAATAAAATCCATTTTGGCAATAGCAGATTGGGGAGAAAAGTCACCTCTTGCATCTGACTTTTTACCAATTTTGTTAAGCCTGCTTCCTGGGAACCTAAATGCGGGCGCAATTCAATTTTTAGCTTGTCACCAAAAGTTTGTTGGGCAATTTCCACCTCTGCCGGTATGTCTTCGGCGACGTGAACTCCCGGCAATAAAAATACAGGCAGTATTTGCAATTCTCTCAGTCCCAGCGACAGGGTACGTTCGCCAAAACTGCAAATTTGTTCGTGCAGCGGTGCGGGCCCGAGTTCTAAGGTGGCGGTTGCTACTGCGGGGAACGAGTCAGCCAATTTTTGAGACAGCAGTTGAGCTAGGTTTTCCAAAGCTACTTGGGGTCTGGGGTCGCGGCTGCCGTGAGAGACTAATAAATAGGTCGATCGCAATTTCAATATGGATTTGATGTTAATGTTCGATCGGGATTTCAAATAATTGTAACACCGTAGGGCGCGTGACTTAAAAATTACTCAACATAAAAGTTTGATATCGTAGGGTGCGCGGCTTGAAAATTACTCAACACTGCGCTTAAATCTTCTAAGCCGCACACCTTACAAAAGAAGGTGCGCGGCTTAAAAATTACTTAACACTGGGCTTAAATCTTCACTCGCCACCCAGGTTACACAACTCTCAAATTAACCTTTAGGAGCGGGATCGGCAATGTATTGGAAAGTAGGTTCCGAGTTCCAAGGGCCGCGTTCATCCTTGCCATTGGTGGACAAGTTAAAGTAGAGATCCACAGTGGAATCTGGCGGAATATTGCCGAACAAAGGATCGGTGAGTTTACCCAACGATTCTAGAGCTTTCATGAACATTTGAGTGTGAGAAATTTCGCGAGTCAGCAGAAAATGCAGCGTCTTTTTCGTTCCTGCATCCGGTGCTAGTTTAATCAATTCTTCGTAGGTTTGGCGAGCTCCTGCTTCCGCACCAATATCAGCGCGCAAATCGCGCACCACATCGCCGCCTTCGTTGACATAAGCTGCTGTCCAAGCTTGACCTTGGCTGTCCAACAAGTGCGGGCCTACACCGCGCACGGCAAACAAAGTGCTTTTATAAGCTTCTGTTTGGTCAACGTTTTTGGTGTGCATTTCTATGAGTTGCCCCACCATTTCTAAGTGGCTGAATTCTTCTATTGCAATATCTTGGAGCATATCCTTAATCCCTGCATTTTCACAGTGAAAGGACTGCACCCAGTATTGCAAAGCTGCTGTCAGTTCTCCGGTTGCTCCGCCAAACTGTTCTAGCAGCAATTGGGCAAAACGGGGGTTGGCTTCGTCTACTGTCACCGCAGACATTAATTCTTTTTTGTGAAAAAACATGGATCGGTACCTCTCTTTAGTTCGGTTGTTAAAGTCTCAAGGATTGCAGACTTTATCTGTGTTCGCCTTCAGAATCCATTGTGCGACAAGCGATCGCACCGAACCTCGGTCGCTGGTTACATCTAACGACACAAATTTCTCTGCTTTCAGGTAGAGTTTAAACTTAAAATTTTAGTTAGTTAATCGGTATAAACATTACGATTTAGGATCACCATTATTGTCGCACTCGGTTAATTTTGCACACAGGGCATCGAGATGTCGCAGCCACTGAATGCCGCCAACCCAACTGCGAGAGGGGAGGTGTCCGATTGGTGCTTGCTGACTAAATTTAATCTGCCCTAAAGTAGTAGAAGAATTGTAGGTTGGCCAGTTGACCCGATCGCAAAATCTGATATAGTCTCGCTTAACGCTTTCGTAAATCTGTTTTTGGACGCTGAAGCCAAACCGACCTTGACTGTAGTGCAGCCAAAGGCGATCGACTGTTTGCAAATCTTCGCAGGGGATCTGGTAAATTTGGCTAATTTCTAGCTGAGTTCCCGGTTCCTGGGAAAGAAATTGACACATCAAGCCCCAAGTTTCGCGATCGGCTTCTTTCCACTTTTTGTTTGACAAAAAATCCCGCAATTTGCTATAATCAACTCCCCGTGCAGAAATGATCGTCGGTTCGAGATTTGAAGTAACAGATAAGGAAAAAGTTTCTGGGGAATTGGGGACGGCATTTGTGGGTAAAATTGGAGAATCAGGAGTTTGTAGCGCGGTGAGATCGGTTGAGTTGTCGCTATTACTGAGAGTAGGAGCGATCGGCTTTTTCGGCGAAAGCAAATTTTGATGGCGAATATCTAAAGCTGCTTTGATATCGTCCAAAACTTCTGCAGCAAAACTGTACCGCTGATTGAGATGAGTTTGCAACAATTTATCTAAAATTTCGCCTAACTCGTCGCTAATACTCGTGGCTTTGGGGAGAAACTCGCGCCACCACCAGCGCTCGTTGTTGCAGTCGTACATATCCAAGGGAGGAACTTGCGTCATTAGGCGAATGCAAGTAACACCTAAACTGTAAAGGTCGCTAGCAGGAAATACTTGGCCGCGCATTTGTTCGGGAGCTACATAATCTTGACTGCCGATGAGCGTTGCTGGGCGAAGCATGGCTGTATCAGTCATTAGTTTGGCAATGCCGAAATCGATCAATACGAGTTTGTTGTCCGACTGGCGACGGATAATATTTTCGGGTTTGATGTCGCGGTGAATGACGCGCTTGTCGTGGATAAATTGCAGCACGGGCAATAAGTCTTGCAGCAGTTGCCAAATTTGATTTTCCTCGTATACACTCTGGTCTAATTCTTGTTTGAGAGTCGGCCCGTCTATAAACTCTTGAACTAAATAAATACGGCCTTCTTGTTCAAAGCCCGCTAATAATGTGGGGATTTGTGGGTGTTTTCCGAGTTCGTCTAAACGGACGGCTTCTTGACGAAATAATTCAACGGCTTTGTTAAAAATTTCGGGGTCGCGGTCGTAAAAATAAAATTGCTTGACTGCACAGCGGGGTAGAGATGGGATGTCTTCATCAATTGCTAGGAAAGTTTTACCAAATCCGCCTCTACCTAAAAGTTCAATCGGGCGATATCGCTGTCTCAGCAACAGGTTAAAGCCGCAGTTTAAGCAAAATTTTGCGGTGTTGGAGTTTTGAGGATTTTGACATTCTGGGTTGACACAGTAGTTCATATCAATTTTAGATTTTATATTGCGGACAAGACTTTTTTTTAAAACGAACCGCGAAGACGCGAAGAGACAGAAGAGATAGAAAAGAGAGAAGAGGGATGGTTGATAACTCATGCAGTGTGGGATAAGCTGTCGGGCATCTTGCGTTGTATTTTCCGGGCGGGCGGGACACCCCACAAGCATTTCATCTGTGATGTTGCACCATTCTCAATAAGGCTTTTAGGGGCGGGCTCTCCTGCCCACCCCACAATAAAATGCACTTTTTGCGGAACAGGCCGTCGGGCATTTTAAGCGAGAATGGTGCAAGAGGTGAGTTTTATCAAACTTGACTGTAAAAATTTAGATGCGCCTGGGCTTATAAGGCTATTTTAATGCGCTGGGCCGAATTGGGACGCTGCCAGAGCTGCCGAACCTGGGCCGCGTGACTGCTGGGGCGCGGGATAGTTGCCGATCGCGCGGAGCGAAAATTGTGCTAAACTATTACTGTGCATTGGATTTGAGGCACAATCGATCTGTCCGGTTCAGGGACGCTCAGAAATATTTCAAAATATTTTTGCCTTACCCCTAGACTTGTGCTGAGATCTGATGCTATAGTTAAAAAAGATATGGCGAGTGTAGCCAAGTGGTTAAGGCAGTGGTTTGTGGTACCACCATTCGTGGGTTCAATTCCCATCATTCGCCCTTTTAATTCTGAACTGTTTAATTCCAGCGCCCGTCGGCTGTACGGTAATTTGCGATGGTCGTAGGGTGTGCACTGCACACCTTAATCTTTTTTGGGATTTAGCGATTCTGTCGGCACAAGTTCCGATGTGCTAATCTAAAATCCAATCTAAAATCTAAAATCTAAAATCTAAAATCAAAATATGCCATCTTTAGTAGCAGAAGATTGGGGATATAAATTTAGTGGCGATCGCACAATTAATAAGTTTATTCGGGATATAGAAGGAGAAGCAGCTTTAGGGAAATATTGCGATTGGGAATGCAGAGAACGTGCGGAAATTCTGATGTCGGAGATAGCTGGAAAATCGCACAATCTGTTCTACGTGCGCCGCCAAAAGATAAATGAGAGATTTTCGGAAGAAGAAATCTGGGAATTGCTGCTTGCTACGGATGGAGATGATTTTGAATTACCCCAATTGTTGCAAAAAGCCGATCGCACTTTGCGGTTGTTAGCAACTGTACGCTTTGAAGACGGAATCGGCGGTTTAAAACTGCTGGATGCTGGTTTGGTGGCGGTTCCCAGAGGGAGGAAAGATGGGTATGCTTTGCCGGTGCAGTTGCGACTTTTGGCTAACAGTCGTAGCGTAGCGGGGCGTCAGCCATCGCCAATTCCTGTAAAGTCGATCGCCCGCGTCCAACAAATGCCATTTTGGGACGACAGGCACATACCGACTACCGAACAACTAAAAGTTTGGCATACTTTTTTAAATGTTGAAAAACGCATCGCGGAAGCGCGTCAATTTTGCGTGCCTTTCGGAGGACACAATTACGGTTCAGGCTTTAAAATCGTCACTTTTGAAATTGATCGTAATTCCGCAACTCTTGACGGCTACGAGGAAAATTCCTTAGAATTGGGCGACTTTCGCGAAAGGCTAAAAAAGGCACGAAATGAAGAAATTATCCTGTTTGATTCCCCCCCCGGAAGCAGAAGCAGCCGAGATGGAGAGACATTGGGTAGCATCGCCGAAATTGACTTTGAACATGGTAAATTACGGATTAAGTTAGATGTTGATTTAGGCGATCGCATGGCGGGCGGCAGATATCAACTGCCCAAACAAGGGTTCTTGTATTTTGAGGCTGCGGGCGATATCAGTCAGATTGAACGCAAGAAAAAAGCTTTAAAAATGCTGACAGACGGCCGCGCTCAAAATCCCTATTTGAGCGATTTTTTATTCGACTCTTCTCAGGCGAGAATGCCGGAAAAACTGATTAAATTGGATCGGGAAAACTTATTAAATCGCAATGCTAATGACGACCAACTTGCCGCCGTAGAAACCGTGCTTTCGGCGCGCGATTTAATTTTGATTCAAGGCCCGCCGGGAACGGGCAAAACGACTGTGATTGCGGAGATTTGCTATCAAATTGCCCGTCAGGGTGGCAAAACGCTTATTGCTTCGCAAGCAAATTTGGCTGTAGACAATGCTTTGAGTCGGTTAGTTCACAATCCGGCGATTCGGGCTTTGCGGAAGGGAAAAGCTCATAAGGTGCAGGAAGAAGGGCAGCCGTTTTTAGAGGAAAATGCGATCGGCACTTGGCTGCAAAATACGGCGACTGACTGCGAAGAAAAGCTCTCGCAGCGCCTGACTAATGTCAAATCTTTGCGCCAGTTGGTGGCAGAATCCGAGCGATTTACCGCCTACTGTGCCGCAGAGAGAGATTTTTTCAATGAACTAAAACACCTGCACGACAGTAAAGCAAGTATTGAGGAAAAGTACAGCCAGCAAGCAGCAGATTATGAACTAATTTTAACCGACAAAAGCGAGATTGAATCTCTAGTTAGTGGTTTAGAAAATCTGCTGGATGCGCCTAATGTCAACTGGGAATCTCCAGAAGTTGCTGAGTTTATGCCCCGACTAAAACCTTATTCAGAAAGCAATGTTTTAGTAGAAAACTTTATGGCAAATGTTCGGATTGCCGCTAGCAATGCTACTCAAATAGGTTTCGATCGCCCTGCTTGCGGCGCGTTTGGGATTGGGGTTTGGCTGCAGGAAACTGTAGCAGCGCAAATATCGGAATTTAAGACAGCATTCGATCGCGCTGATGATGTTTGTCACGCTATGTCAACGGTTGCGGAGTCGCTGCGGGTTTCCCGCCAGATGTCTGAGGCTGTGAATCAACTCGAATTGGGCGATCGGCAAAATCAGACACACCGCCAAAATCTCGAACAGAAAATCAAGAATTTGGAACTGCGAAAAGCCGAAATTGCAGCCGTTGTCCTCGCCGTTGCACAGTGGATTGAGACGGCAGATACGGGGCTTTATGAAGTTGTGAAAACTTGCTGGGAAACGGGCGCAATGCTGACGGATGATATGGTAGAATTGCCCGCAGGATTGCTGAAAATTGCCCGATCGCTCAAATTGCCGATCGTGCCGCCCAAATGCAAAGTCAATTTGCCCGATTTGGATCGGTTGCAAAAGGCGATATCCCACGAAGAAAGCGCAGGTTTTAAGGACATACAAGGGCAACAGTTCCGGTTTAGCGAGTTTCTGCACCTAAATTTGAGCCAAACGCCGATCGTGATCTCTGCGGGCGATCGTACACAGTGGCAGCAACTAGCCAAAGACTTCGCCAGCTACTCCCAAGTCAGCCCAAGTCAGCGCAAATTTATCATCGAAAAAGCTCGCAATTTCTTAGGTAGCATTCAACAATTGTATAGTGAATCATTGCAGCCAAATCAGATCCAGGCTACCTTCGATCGCCTAGTCAAAGAATTGCTACACAGTATCCTCGCCAATGCCCGTCAGTGCGTGGTTCCCCTGAAAACCGAAACCGAACAGCAGCTTATAAAACAGCAACAGTTATTAGATAAAATCGGTCAAACCTTAAACCAGCAGCAAATATCCGCCGCTAAACTTCAGGTAGAAACAGCGCAGCAAGAGGCAAACTTAAAAATTAGCGAAGTTACTAATTTGTTGCAAGCAATTGTCTCACAGCCAAATGTACCTGAAAAATTGCGGATTTTAGCCGAGCAATATCTGGCCCAAAAATCCAATATTTGGGAGCAACCGCAGCAGTTTGTCAAGCAAGTTGATGCTTGGAAAGCAAGCACGGTTCAGCTTGAAAAATCAATTGCTGATCTAGACCCGTTTGGGGTTTTGGAGACAATCAAAAACACTCTTGACGAGCATTTATCCCCGCTGCAAATTGCGGCTGCAACTTCGCAGCAGCAACTCGCCGAACTTCAAACAGAATTGAGCGAAATTAACGCTCAACTGCAACAGCAGCAACCGACATCCGCATTACTTGTTGAGAGAAATTGGTGGGAGTCAGCATGGCAAACTATCCCGACTCAATACCAGCCCGAAGTTCCGAATACAGGATTATTCAGCGTAGCTTTTTTAAACAAAATTAAGCGTCTATTCAAAACTTGGCAGCGGAAATTAGAACAAGAAGAAACAGCACTAAATCGTTCTCAAACGTTTGTGACAGATTGGATTCAAAAACTGCGAAATCCATCAGAAAAAGACCGCAACGATTTAAAGCAAATTTATATTGACAATGCCAACGTAATCGGCATTACTTGCGTGCAAGCTGCTAGCTTCGATTTTACTAAAAACTTTCCCAGCTTTGATGCAGTCATCATTGACGAAGTTAGCAAATGCACTCCGCCAGAGTTGTTAATTCCCGCTTTGAAAGGCAGAAAGTTAGTATTAGTGGGCGATCACCGGCAATTGCCGCCGATGTTTAATCAAAGTACGATCGACGATATTGCCGAAGACATCGGCTGTACCGGAGACGAACTTAGCTTCATAAAAGAATCTTTATTCAAAGTGTTGTTTGAAAATGCCAGCGACAGCATCAAAAAAATGCTGACAACTCAATACCGAATGCACCCACAAATCATGGGCGCAATCAATCAGTTTTACCAACAAAAACTCAACTGTGGCATTCAGGAAGCTGACACCAAACGCGCCCACAACCTCGCAGGTAGAATCATTCAAGAAAATAATCACATTCTCTGGGTGAAAACGCCCATCGGACAAGGATTTGAAGAGGAAAAACAGGGTACTTCGCGGTTGAATATCAAGGAGATTGATGCGATCGAGCGTTTGTGCGAACAAATGGAGACAGCTTGGCAGCCCAAAGTTGCCGATGGCGAACCGCCGAAAGAAATCGGAATTATCACTTTTTATGCTGCTCAATTAAATGCAATTAAAGACAGAATCGAAGGCGAAAGATTTCCTGCTTTGAGCATCCGCACTGGTACGGTTGACATATTTCAAGGCATGGAAAGACCTGTAATTATTGTCAGCACAGTGTGCAATAATGTTAGGGGCGATATTGGATTTGCGAAGGAACCGGAACGGGTAAATGTGGCCTTTTCCCGCGCTCAAGAATTGCTGGTAGTTGTCGGCTGTCACGATTTATTTACCCAACAAACAGGTACTGTGGGAAAAATGTATCAGGAAGTTTCAAAAACGGTGCGTCACTGCGGAGGTTTTGTAGATGTTTCTAGCGTCCTCAACTAAAACAATTGACTCGAATTTAAGTTCGCTAGCAGAACAGATTGAGCAACAAAATCCGGGTTTGTCAGTGTTGGCGGCGCGTCAATTCCGCTTTGCAATCCGGCAAACTCCGCTGGAGGTGGCGATTAGCGAACCGCGCCAGTTTAACGTGTTGGAAGAGTTCATTTTGCGGGCGGGGGTTGAGTTTGAACCTGCGCCAACTTTGAAGGAATTGGCGGATTTGCTGGGGTTAGACGAGATTTTTGTGAAGACGACGGCGGCGACTCTGGTTAGTTTGGAAAGCTTGGAGGTTGCTGAAAATGGAAAAATTGCGATCGCCCCACAAGGCAGAGATTTTTTCGAGAAAGGTGCGGTTAGTCGATCGCAAATTCAATCAATTTATGCCATTTCCGATCCGCTGAATCAAACTCTTACCTTTAAATTCGATGCTTTACCGCCAGAATCGGTCAACTTACCCGATTTAGCAGATTTAGTATCGCTCGAACATAAAATTACTGACCTGGCGGATTTAAGTATAGCAGAAATCCAGCCGTTAATTCAAGCTTCCGGCTTAGGAATTCACGTCCCCGAAAACGGCAAAATTGTGTCTAATTGCGATGTCATCGGCGACGATTTAGATATTTGGCAAACAGTCTCGCTTTTTGTGTTGTTAGATGCGATCGAAAATAAAACTACTATTCAAGTCCGACAGGGAAAACAAATATTAGAAACAGCTTCAAACTTGCTAAACGAACTTGAATCGCAACAAAAACTGTCCTTGAACGACTTGTGTAAAGTAACCCCAGACATCGCACAGCAAGAATCAGAGACAATCCCCGTCCAGAAAACTCCTCAAAAGCCATCTAAGAAGAAATCCAAGAAAACGATATGATAAGCACTACACTCCTGATTAACTTAAAAATTAAAACTATATAGAAAATTAGGATAGTACCGATTGACAGTATACCGCGATTTTGGTATAATTAATACTTGTTTGCAATCGCGCTGAGAATTTGTCTGTGTCTGCCAAAGATACTTTCCACGAATCCGTAAAGCGAGCCCTTGAAAAAGAACAGTGGGTGATTACTGCCGATCCACTAAAGTTTAAGTTTGGCAATATTAAATTTCAGGTCGATTTGGGAGCAGAAAGGTTAGTCGCAGCGGAGCGAGGAGGGGAGAAAATTGCAGTCGAAATCAAAAGCTTCCTCAATCCTTCTGTAATTACAGACTTTTATGCTGCATTGGGACAATTTCTCAGTTATCGGCTAGGGCTGGCATCTGTTGAACCCCATCGGAAATTATACTTGGCAGTACCAATTGACGTGTATAGAACCTTTTTTCAGTCTGAGTTTACTCAAGCTGCGGTACAACAGTATCAGGTATTGCTAATCGTATACGATTCAACAAATGAGGTAATTGTGCAATGGACAAACTAGCTCAATATCGTCAGTACGTTCAGACATTAATGAGCCGTTATGCCGAAGACGATGTTTCAGATGATGAAGTCGAAGTGCAACTAATTTTAGACACAGAGCGAGATCATTATCAGTGGATGAATGTCGGCTGGGAACACTTAACCCGGATTTATCAAACCTTCATTCACATTGACATCAAAGATGGAAAAATCTGGCTTCAACAAAATTTGACTGAGGAAAATCCTGCGGAGGAATTAGTTGCAATGGGAGTACCGAGAGAGGATATTATTTTGGGATTGCAACCCCCATACAAGCGGCAGTATACTGATTACGGTGTAGCGTAAAATGTCCAGCTAAAAAAACAGAATACTCAGATACCCGACTTCGCCAAAGTTGTCGGGCATCTAATTCGCCCTACTAAGCGTTAACGCATTTCAGCATCCGCAAAGTAGCAGCCTCGTAATTGCGCTTTGCAGAATCATTCGGAGCAAACCGAGCCAATTTCCTTAAAAGCGGCAGCAACAGAACAATAAGAAGACATTTGAGTAATAATAGAAGCAGCCCAATAATTCTGAATGTCTGAAAAAGTTTGAGACGGCTCTTTAGCAACTAAATTCGGCTGCATTCCCCACGCCGACAAACCAAATTCCGCCACTCGACGGCGCACCGCCATCAATTCAGCGCGAGTGACGGGCTGCGTAGGTTTAAAAGTTCCATCTTGATAGCCGCTAACTATCTTGTTGTCCCGCGCAAATAGAACTTTTCCGGTACTCCAGCGAGAAATAGGAAGGTCGCTATAGGGACGGATAGAAACATTGCTAGGAAATGTGATATTAGCATCTTGTATTCCTTTCCAGGATTCCAATACTAAAGATACCAATTGCTCTCTGGTAACAGCAAGTTGCGGTCGAAAGGTATTATTTTGAGAAAACCGGGCTACAAACCTAAAGCCCACAGCTTCTTTAATTTCGGAAGCGTAGATATCATCGGTAGTTATCTCCGAATCGTAGAAAAGCCAGTATTGCCTACGGTATTGGTATTTCCTGCGGTATTGGCTGCGGTAATGGCTGCGGTATTGGCTGCGGTATTGGCTGCGGCAATGGCTGCGGTGTTGGCTGCGGTATTGGTATTGGTAATGGCTGCGGTAATGGCTGCGGTAATGGCTGCGGTATTGCTTCGGTATTGCCTCCGGTATTGCCAATTTCTCCCGGTGCGGGTTGATTGGTAGTGAAATAAAAGTGACCTAATGTGCGGCCTTGGTAAGCTCTTTTACTCAAGTGCCAAGCAGGATCGAGACTGATTTTCATGAAGTCGTTAACATCGCCGTTTGTGCGACCGATAATCACCGAATCACCTTGGAAATCTACCGGAGTTCCCATTAATAGAACATTGCCATCAACACTTTCCAAGGTCAGGCTGTATTTTAATGCTAAATCGGTGCCGGCCATGCGAATTGAAAAGCCGTTACTGTCTGTTGCGCGACCACAAATACCGGTGAAATCAAAAGTAACTAATAACGGATCAACTTTCACGGGATTAGAGCCGCTTTCGCTCCAGCACTGCCGTTTGTCAGATACCTGTTCTAAAATTAGCAATTGGTAGCCGCCGTAAGGGCGGGGTTGGGCGATGACAATTACTCGGTCTTGGCTAATTTCGGTTTCGTCAAAAGTAAATGCTTTAGCCGAACCGATCGCCCCGAGTGTTAAAATTGCTGAACCTGCCAGTGCTGCCACTGTTCGTACAAGTGAATGTTTCATGATTTTTGCCTATTGGCTCCTTATTTGAATGAGACTTATCTAGAATATAAAAAAGTCGTGCTCTTTAGACAACAAGATAGGATTTTAGCATCTCTTGTTCCGGTGGTACCAAGCGCGATCGCACAATGACAATAAAATTGGTTTGTAGCCCGGTCAGGGCGGGTTTATAGATATTCTGGATGTGAATTACACATTCTTCGTGAGACCCGCCCCTACAAGTGTTATGGCTATTTTACCGAGTTACTTGATATTACTTGCGGGAAACGATCGCACTATCCGCAAAAAAAATGGTGCGTTAACCAAGTGTAACGCACCCTAAAACAAACATTCAAAAAGCGCCTTTCCTGTCTAGCGGAACATACTGCTAACGGAACTATCTTCGTGAATCCGCCAAATAGTTTCTCCCAGCAAATTCGCTACCGAAAGCACTGTCAACTGCTTAAAACGGTTCTCTTCAAGCACAGGAATTGTATTCGTAACAATTACCTCTTCCAACACCCCGCTAGACAAACGCTCGATCGCCGGAGGCGAAAACACCGCGTGAGTAGCACAAGCATAAACCTGCCTCGCACCCTCGCGGCGCAACAATCTCGCGCCCTCAGAAATCGTGCCGGCAGTATCGATCATGTCGTCCACCAACACGGCTGTTTTGCCCCTCACATCACCGATGAGGTTCATCACTTCTGCCACGTTGTGAGCTTGGCGGCGCTTGTCAATAATTGCCAGGGGAGCATCGCCAAGTTTTTTGGCAAAAGCTCTCGCCCTAGCAACTCCGCCAACATCCGGCGAAACCACAACAATATCCGTCAACTTCTTGCTCGCCAGATAATCCAAAAGCACTGGCGAACCGTAAACGTGGTCAAAAGGAATGTCAAAATAACCTTGAATCTGAGCCGAGTGCAAATCCATCGCCAAAATGCGACCGGCCCCAGCTTCAGTAATCAAATTAGCCACCAAC
Organism: Microcoleus sp. K4-B3; assembly: GCF_036704615.1. Classification (NCBI taxonomy): domain Bacteria; kingdom Bacillati; phylum Cyanobacteriota; class Cyanophyceae; order Oscillatoriales; family Microcoleaceae; genus Microcoleus; species Microcoleus sp. K4-B3. The sequence goes on along the minus strand of NZ_JAUBSF010000034.1, from coordinate 44,194 downwards.
TTCGCAGTAATCGACTCTCTTCCAGCCGTTTTGCGGTCAGCCCTTGCATATCCGTAGTAGGGAATGACGGCAGTAATTTGTCTGGCCGAAGCGCGCCGACAAGCATCGATCATAATTAACAATTCCATGAGGCGATCGTTCACCGGACCACAAGTGGGCTGAATCAAGTAAACATCGCAACCCCGAATCGATTCTTGAATTTGAACGTAGAGTTCCCCATCAGCGAACCGCTTGCGAACCATCGGCCCCAAATCGATCCCCAGATAGCGAGCCACCTCTTGGGCGAGGGGAACATTAGCAGAACCGGAGAACAGCCGGAGACGGTCGTGAGCGGAAACCGGCGGCTCGGGAAGCGAAAGCGGTAAAGTAGCAGAACGGATCACAGCAGGCCTCTTGCAGGACGTTTATTCCACCGCTATCTTACCATCGGAAACTAGAAATATTCAGCCAATTCTTTGAGAGATTTAACTTTCGGGGCTGCCACAAGTGTTAACTTAGGCGAACTGAATAGGACTTGCAGAAATATGTCCGATAAACCGGGTTTCTAGCCCACCTTCCGCATTTTCAACGGTCACAATCGGTTTTTAGTTATTTTTATCTAGCAATAAAGCTATAAATTATACTTTGATACCGTAGGTTAACCAGTAAAAAACTTTTTAAAGGCATAATTTATTACTTTACTTTCGAGCCGACATTCCGCACCCTCAACGGTCACAATCGGTTTTTACTTATTTTTATCCAGCAATAAAGCTATAAATCATACTTTAATACCGTAGGTTAACGGGTAAAAAACTTTTTAAAGGCATAATTTATTACTTTAAAGATAGAGTTTTCTGCGTAATTATGCTGTGTGACACCCCAGGCTGCGGAATGTGGGTTAAAGATAGAGTTTTCTACGTAATTATGCTGTGTGATACCCCAGGATGCGGAATGTGGGCTCTAGCGATATCATTACTGGCAGAAGTACGATCGCACTTCTGCCCCTACGTCTCAAAATTCTGGCGCGAGCCAATTTGGGGTCGAGGCTGGAAGTCTAGCCGCCCAAAATTCAGTCGAAGGCCGAAGGCATCCGGGTTTAATGCAATAAAAATGCCACCAACAGGCAATAAACTTGAAAAATACTGTAAAAAAAATTAAGAATCGGGAGCGAACTCCAGATTTTTGATATCGGGCAAAGCAAGGTAGAAATCGATGAGCTTAAGAGAACGCATTGACGCAGAAATCAAAGCAGCCATGAAGTCCAAGGACAAAGTTCGCTTGGAAACAGTTCGCGGCATCAAGAAATTTATTCTCGAAAAAGAAGTCAGCCTCCGTCCCTCCGGCCAAGACACGCTGACAGAAGCTCAAGAACTGGAAATTTTGATGCAAATAGCGAAACAGCGCCGGGATTCGATCGAACAATACCGCAAAGGTGGTCGCGAAGATTTAGTCGCACAAGAGGAGGCGGAGTTAGCAATTGTTGAAGAGTATTTGCCGCCGCAGATGTCAGACGAAGAGGTGAGTCAAGTCGTTGACGAAGTGATTGCTTCGGTTGGCGCTACTTCTGCAAAAGATATGGGCAAGGTGATGGGCAAGGCAATGCAGCAGCTTAAAGGCAAAGCAGACGGTAACAGAATTCAAGACATGGTGAAAGCAAAGCTTAGTCAGTAGTCAGCAGTCAGTAGTCAGTAGACATCTCCCATAAATAATCTCAAGCTTTATAGAGATGTATGGCTTAGGCCGAGGCGCGACAATTTATTAGGGCTAAGACCAAAAAACCCGGTTTCTACGAAAAATCCTGCATTTCTCCCTTGAGATATTGACGCAGAAACCGGGTTTTCGATCGGATCTGCGGGTTGCAACCTGTGTATTTTCGTGAAAAGACCCGGTTTCTCAGCATCCTTGCGTTCAATAATGTCAAAAAAATGTACAATGCTAATTTTGGTCGGGACTGGGGACTACAGACAGTGAAGTATGCTCAAGAGCATTAAAGACATAGCATTACTAAGTCTGTGAGCGATCGTCTATTTTTTAACAGTTTCTACTTAAACTTATGCAGCCACCTATTGCTATTGGAACTCTCCTACAAAACCGCTACCGCTTGGTGAATATTTTAGGTCAAGGAGGATTTGGCCGGACTTATTTAGTAGAAGATTTGGGGCGGTTTCAAGAACGCTGCGCCCTGAAGGAATTGATTCCGGTGCAAAGCGGGCCTTACGTTTTGGAAAAATCGAAGGAATTGTTTCAAAGAGAGGCGGCAATACTTTACCAAATAGGGCACCCACAAATTCCCCAGTTTCGGGCAATATTTGAAGAGAACCAGCGTTTGTTTTTAGTGCAGGATTACGTGGAAGGGATGACTTACCGCGAACTGATGCTCGATCGAACTTCAACAGGCCGCACCTTCACCGAAGCCGAAGTCTTGGTATTTATCCGGCAAATGCTGCCGGTACTGGCCCACATCCACGCCCGCGGCATCATCCACCGCGACATCTCCCCAGAAAATATCATCCTCCGTGAAAACGACAAGTTGCCAGTGCTGATTGACTTTGGAGTGGTGAAGGAACTCGCCACCAAAGTTCAGTCTCCCGAAGGAACAGCCCACGCGACAACTGTCGGCAAAATCGGCTACGCGCCGATGGAACAGTTGCAAAGCGGGCGAGCAACTGCCAGCAGCGACCTCTACGCTTTAGCTGTAACGGCGATCGTCCTGCTGACGGGCAAAGAACCGCAGGAATTGCTCGATCAAACAACGCTGCAGTGGAATTGGCAGCAGCGAGTGCAGGTGAGCACGGGTTTGGCATTGGTGCTGAATCGGATGTTGAGCCGGTCTCCGGGCGATCGATATCAATCTGTCAGCGAAGTCGCCCAAGCACTCGACAACCAAACTAATCCTAAGCCTAACCAGACAACTGTACCGCCCGCGCCAGCAGCGGTGCCGTCAAATGCTTCGCTAATACCAACGGTGGCCGTGGGCAGGCCGCCGGAGCCAGCCGCCCAGAGTTCCCACCCGCAAAACCAGCCAGACCCGTTAATTGAGCCTGTTGGGGGCTCTTTTTGGGACAATCCCATCGCTGCGATCGGACTGCTGACGGGCTTAGTAATCTTGACTGGCTTCGGTTCCTGGGCCTTAGTAGGCTCATTTCTCAACAATTCGCGCCCCAAACCCACTCCGACACCGCCAGCACTTACAAGTCCGACGCCGACACTAACTCCGATACCAAACCCGCTACCTTTGCCAACCCCAACCCCGCAACCTTTGCCAACCCCAAGCCCAGAACCTTTGCCGGAACCAAGCCCAGAACCTTTGCCAGAACCAAGCCCAGAACCTTTGCCGGAACCAAGCCCAGAACCTTTGCCGGAACCAAGCCCAGAACCTTTGCCGGAACCAAGCCCAGCACCAAGCCCAGCGCCAACTCCGACACCCAAACCGACGCCAGCGCCGACTCCAGCGCCCAAACCGACTCCGAAACCGACGCCCGCACCAACTCCCGCACCCAAACCGACGCCCGCACCAACTCCCGCACCCAAACCGACTCCCGCACCGACTCCCGCACCGTCACCGGAACCGGCCCCAACTCCCGCACCGTCACCGGAACCGGCCCCAACTCCCGCGCCGTCGCCGGAACCGGCCCCAACTCCCGCACCGTCACCGGAACCCGCACCGTCGCCGGAACCGGCCCCAACTCCAGCACCGTCGCCGGAACTCTAAACTTCTGGCAAAATTCCCCTAGACTGATGTTGAGGCCAATTACTTGTTAGCTATTTGCCAATGAACTCGCTGCTAATTGCTGGAACTGATACCGACGCGGGCAAAACTGTTTTGACCAGCGCTCTGGCTGCTTATTGGCAAATGTATTTTCCCGATCGCAGTTTGGGAATTATGAAGCTGTTGCAAACGGGAACGGGCGATCGCGAACTCTACAACCGTTTGTTTTCCCTCGACCAATCCCCCGAAGAACTCAATCCGCTGCACTTTGATGCGCCTCTAGCACCGCCGATCGCCGCCGAACGGGAGGGGAGACATATCGAACTCGAAAAGGTCTGGACGGCGTGGCAAAGCCTCTCTGAGCGCAAGGATTTTGTGTTGGTGGAAGCTTTGGGAGGACTGGGATCGCCTGTAACGTGGGAACTGACGGTGGCCGATATTGCCAGGGATTGGCGGCTGAGGGGGGTTTTGGTAGTACCTGTGAGGTTGGGGGCGATCGGGCAAGCTGTGGCCAATGCTGCTCTGGCCAAACACACTGGTTTTAAGCTTAGAGGTATTGTGCTTAATTGCGTTAAAGCTTGTTCCGAACAAGAAATTGCCGATCGAGCGCCGGTAGATTTGATCCAGTCGCTGACTCAAATACCTGTGTTGGGTATTTTACCGCATTTAGATGACCCGACTGACCTTGCTAAATTAGCTAAAGCAGCTTCACAATTAGATTTAGAGCGGTTACTGCCGGGGGTTAATTTAGTTCCTCAGACTTCTAAATAACCCTATTCTACACATCTCTCTTTCTCATTCTTCTCTTCCTCTGCGTTCTCTGCGCCCTCTGCGGTTCATAAAAAAATCTCCTGCACAACTCAGATAGGATTGAAGAAGATTTTATTTTAACCGCAGAGAGCACAGAGAACGCAGAGAAAGAGAAGAGAGAGCTTCAGAAATTATTCAGGGTTGCTATAATTAGCAATTACCATTTATTAAGTAATACAACCTCAAAGTTAATCAAAAAAAAGGAGAATAAAACATGGTTTCTACTTTACCGAATTTAACCTCTGTGGATTTATCTCAATTGCGGCTGGAGATTAGAAATTTGCAGCCTCAGCTAGTCGAATGGCGTCGCCTTTTGCACCAAAAACCGGAGTTGAGTTTTGATGAAAATTTAACGGCGCAGTTTATCTCGCAAAAGTTGCAGGAATGGGGAATAGAGCATCAAACTAATATTGCTAAAACTGGTATTGTCGCCACTATAGACAGCGGCAAACCGGGGCGGGTTTTGGCAATTCGGGCGGATATGGATGCTTTGCCCATTCAAGAGGAAAATGAGGTGGATTATCGATCGCAGCATGATGGAATTATGCACGCTTGCGGTCACGACGGCCACACTGCGATCGCCCTCGGTACTGTTTGTTATCTGGCCAAGCACAAACACAGCTTTTCGGGTAAGGTAAAATTTATCTTTCAGCCCGCCGAAGAAGGCCCAGGGGGCGCAAAACCGATGATTGAAGCGGGAGTTTTGAAGAATCCTGATGTTGATGCGATCGTCGGCTTGCATTTGTGGAACAATCTACCTTTGGGCACTGTAGGCGTCCGCAGCGGCGCGTTGATGGCGGCTGTCGAAGTTTTTGACTGCACGATTTTTGGCCAAGGTGGACACGGCGCAATGCCGCATCAGACTGTGGACTCGATCGTAGTTACAGCCCAAATTGTCAGCGCTTTGCAGGCAATTGTCGCGCGGAACATTGACCCGATCGACTCAGCGGTAGTAACTGTCGGCAAATTCCACGCAGGCGACGCCCACAACGTGATTGCAGACACCGCTCAAATCGGTGGCACGGTGCGCTATTTCAATCCAGCATATCAAGGTTATTTTGCCAAGCGAATCGAGCAAGTAATTGCCGGAATTTGTCAGAGTCACGGGGCTAATTACCAATTAGATTATTGTTCGCTGTACCCGCCAGTTATTAATGATTCTAGAATAGCTGAATTGGTGCGCGGCGTCGCAGAATCCGTTGTAGAAACTCCTGCGGGAATCGTTCCCGAATGTCAAACAATGGGCGGCGAGGATATGTCGTTCTTTTTGCAAGAAGTCCCCGGTTGTTATTTCTTTTTGGGTTCAGCAAATCCCGAGAAAAACTTGGCTTACCCGCACCATCACCCGCGTTTTGATTTTGATGAAACTGCACTGGGGATGGGTGTAGAAATGTTTGTGCGGTGTGTGGAAAAGTTTTGTGTGATGTAAATCAGGCTTTCAGGGGCGGGCTAGAAGCCTACCCCACAAGAAAATTTAGTTTTTGTGGAACAGGCATCTTGCCTGTTCATGAAAATGGTACAACATCTCACATCTTCCACCATTCTCGATAAGCCTTTTATGGGCGTTGCTCAAAGCCCACCACACAAGAAAATTTAGTTTTTCTAGAACAAGCAAATTCATGTCTTGTGGAACAGGCCGGAAAGCCTGTTCAGGAGAATGGTACAACATCTCAGATCTTACCGAGTTTGAAAGATATTCTGCACCATTTTCTTATCTACACTCGCCGCCGCCTTATCCAATTGGGCAATCTCCCCGGAGTCTAACTCCCAGCCCAAAGCACCAATATTATCCATCGCCTGTGCCGCAGATTTCGCCCCCGGAATCGGAATAGTTTCTTTGCAGATGCACCAGTTAATTGCTACCTGCGAAACAGTCTTGTTTCTGAATGCCGCTATTTCTCGCAAACACTCCAAAAGCGATCGCATTCCCGGAAGTAGCTGCTTGCACGCCAAACCTCGAATGCCTTTAGGAAGAGAGCCATTTTCCGAGTATTTACCCGTCAGCAAACCCAAGGCTAGAGGACTGTAAGCAATCAATTTTATCCCCAATTCATCGCAAACATCTTTCAATCCGAGTTCTGTCACCGGATAGGTAGAAAGTAGCGAATATTGCACTTGTAAAGTAACAATAGGAATTTGGCGATCGCTAAATTTCCGATGCACCCATTTCAGCCGTTTCGGCCCGTAATTAGACAAGCCCACTCCCTTGACCAATCCTTGCTCGTAAAGGTCAGCCAAACCGTCTAAAAGAGCGCTTTCTTGCCAAGGAGCGTAATTGGCTGTAGACCAGTGCATTTGCACCAAATCTACATTTTTTCCGAGGCGCGCAGCAGAGGCTTTGCAAGCCGATATCATTGATTGTCGCGTCAGTCTCCAAGGATAAGCAGCCAGTTTTGTCGCAATACAAATACTCTCTTTATTTGCACCTTGATATTGTTGAGAAAACTGCCCCAAAAGCTGTTCGCTGCGTCCATTTAATTTCCCTGTTCCGTAAGAGTCGCCGGTATCGAATAAAGTGACACCGCTGCTGACGCAAAGATTGAACGCCGCTTGCAATTCCTCGTCCATACTTTCATTGTAGCCCCAGAGGAATCTGTTGCCCCAGGCCCAAGTGCCGCAGCCCATTTTTGGCAGTAAAATTTTTTGGTTAGTTTGCATTTTTATTGACGATTAATGATTGAGTTCGCGGTAAGGTGCGCAATGCGCACCCTAATTTTTAATTATTTTACGTGGTTGGCAAGGGCGAAGGTGCGCTGTTTTTGGTAGGTTGATCCGGCTTAGCTTTGGGGTCTGGTTTGGGTGGCGCAGGTGGAGGGAAAGTAGCCGCACGTCTGGGTATTTGTAGCGCTGTTCGGAATGCAGAAGACGGGAAGAAATCGCTAAATTGAGAAAGTCGAACTGCGATGGGTTCTGGTGCAGATTCCCACAAGCTTTCGTAGTAGAAGAAAGCGACGCCTAAGCCGTATCCTTGGACTGCTTGCACCTGAGATTTAATTTGCTGAATCGGTACTGGGTTATTTCTCAAACCTGTCATAATCCCAACTCCGGTGGGAATTTTTTGCTGTGCTTCTTGCATTTCTGGACGGTTAATCTTGTCCAAAAATGATTCTAAATTGGGACGGTACACTTGCACGATTAGCTCGTCGGCAATATCCAAACGCACCCAAGCCAGCCAATCTTGCAGGTGATGTTTGTAAGCAAACTCGTAGTAATTGGGAGAAATCGAGAAAATTGCATTGGGTTTGACTGCTTTGACGGCTTGATTTAGCTGCGACATAAAAGCGGTAATTTTATTGGCTCGCCACTGCACCCATGCTGGATCTTGAAAATCTTTGGGTGGCGCTTTTTTTGTTTCTTTGGTATACAAAGCAACTGTGTAGTCATCATAGCCAAATTCCGACGGCAAACTCATGTGATCGTCAAATTGAATGCCGTCTGCGTTATATTGAGTAGTGATTTCTAGTACGAGTTCGGTAATGAATTGCTGCACTTCTGGATGAAAGGGATTGAGCCAAACTACTTCGCCGCCGGCGTCGTTTGATATTTGGTTGCCGTCCTGTTTTTGTGTCAGCCACTCGGGATGATTTAAGGCTAATTCTGAGGTGGGAGGAGCCATGAAACCAAACTCAAACCAAGGAATTACTAGCAGGCCTTGGCGGTGAGCTTGATCAATTAAATCTGCGAGCATATCTTGTCCGTCTAACCCTCTGTAAACAAAGGGTTGAATGTCTCTTTGCTGCGCTACATAGCTGGGATACATTGCATAGCCAGAATTCCAGGCTACAGGATAAATAGTGTTGAAATTTAACCGCTTTAATTGGCTGACAGCATCTCCTAGTTTGCGACGATCTCTGAGGATGTCTTTGTCGTTTGTCGTCATCCAAACGCCGCGAATTTCCTGGCGGGGTTGCTGGGCGATCGCCGGAATCAAGTTCTTCGCCAGCAATACTATAATGAATGAGAGGGCAAACAGAAGCGGTAAAAGAGTTTTAATCGATCGCTGCCAACTGCGGGGAATGATGCGTAATGTCATAGTTTTGAATGGTGAGTTAGCTGTAGAAACACACCCCGGCATAATTTGGTGATAAAATTTGCTCGTTCTACAGTCTACAACCATTGGTGCTGAATGTGGAATCGGTTAAGTGCAATGGGTGGATTGATGTTATGCGATCGCAACTGAGCGAAGTATAATCCATGAGACAGAGAGTAGGTGAGAGCATTCTGTCAAAGTGCTGGGAAATCATTGATTACGCACTGCAAGCTCTCCTTACCGGAAAGTGCCTCCAAGGATGCCTAGTGCTGTACAATATCGGTGCTGGAACTTCTCGATCGAACATCTGTAATTGTGAAAGATTTAGTCTTAATTGGCGGCGGTCACAGTCATGCTATTGTATTAAAAATGTTCGGCATCAAACCGCTGCCTGGAGTGCGTTTGACTCTGATTAGCGATGTCCTGCACGCGCCTTATTCGGGGATGCTGCCGGGGCACGTTGCCGGGTTTTACAATTATGATGAATGTCACATCGATTTGCGATCGCTCGCGGAATTTGCCGGGTGTCAAATATTGGTCGATCGGGCGATCGCGATCGACTTTAACAAAAATTTAGTTATTTGTCAAACTCGCCCTCCGGTTAATTTTGATTTGCTTTCTGTCGATATCGGCAGCACTCCCGCGACTTTATCTGTACCGGGTGGCGCAGAATATGCAATTGCAGCTAAACCCGTACCGCAGTTTTTAGCTAGTTGGAATCAGTTAATTTCCGAAAGGCAAAACCATCCCCAAAAACCGCTGCGGATCGCCATTGTGGGCGGCGGTGCAGGCGGCGTAGAATTAGCATTAAATATGCAATTTCGATTGGGTAAGGAAGAGGGAAGAAGGAAGTTCGGCAACGAGCAATGTACGGGATGTAACGGATGTAACGGATGGATATTGAGGGAAGACGCAAGAGCCAAGGAAGAAGAAGAAGAAGAATTAGAAATTCATTTGTTTCATAGCGGTGCTGAATTGATGCCGGGACATAACAAACGGGTTCGTCGCCGCCTGAAAGAAATTCTGATGAGTCGTGGGATTAAACTGCATTTAATGGAAAAAGTTAGTGCTATAGAAAAGCCAGAAACGATTGACATAGAAGATAATCAAGAATGCCCGATGCCCAATGCCCAATGCCCAATGCCCAATGCCCAAATTTCCTGTGAATCTGGTTTAAAATTAGAGTGCGATCGCATTTTTTGGGTGACACAAGCATCGCCAGCTAATTGGCTCAGAAAATCCGGTTTAGCCACAGACTCAAACGGCTTCATGCAAGTCAACGACTGCCTGCAATCAGTCTCTCACCCCAACGTATTTGGGGCTGGAGACATCGCCGCGATGGTTAATTATCCCCGTCCCAAAGCAGGCGTGTTTGCCGTGCGTCAGGGCAAACCGCTGTTTGAAAACTTGCAGCAGTTTTTATTGCAAAAACCGCTGAAACCCTTTGCACCGCAGGAACAATACTTAGGGTTAATTGGTACGGGGAATAAAAGGGCGATCGCATCTCGCGGATCTTTCATGTGGGAATCGGCGCTGCTGTGGTATTGGAAAGATTGGATCGATCGCCAATTTATGCAAAAATTTAGCAATCTGCCCAAAACCGGCAATACCAAATAGCAATACATTCAGATATTCTCCTCTCTTCCTCTGCGTCAATAGCGTCCTCTGCGGTAAATAAAAAAAGTCTTATTGAAAAAACCTTTAAGATTGTTATAGTAATATCAGAAGTCAGAAAAACTAACTATGTTCAGAAAAATTGGATTTTGGCTGCTGTGGATTGCATTTAGCACCTACGCCTTTGTATTTGCACCACCCGACAGCCCAGAAACCATCACACTAATTACAAATCTTTCCACAGGCAAAATAGCAGACATCAACCCTTTAATTGTAGCTTTATTCAACATCATGGGAGTCTGGCCGCTCATCTACAGTTGCGTCTTATTTGCTGACGGCAGGGGGCAGAAAATACCTGCATGGTTATTTGCCACTTTATCCTTTGGCGTCGGTGCCTTTGCCTTGCTGCCTTATTTAGCCCTGCGGGAACCGAATCCAGAATTTCCCGGTCATAAAAATATCTTTTTAAAGATATTAGACTCCCGTTTTACTGGAATTTTCTTAACATTAGCTGCTGTTGGTTTAGTTGCCTTTGGCTTGACAAAAGGCGATTGGTCTGATTTTATTGAACAGTGGCAAACCAGCCGTTTTATCCACGTAATGAGTTTAGATTTTTGTATGCTTTGCCTACTATTTCCTGCCTTCTTAGGAGACGATATGGCGCGCCGAGGAATGCAGAACTCTACAGCATTTTGGGCAGTAACATTAGTACCGCTGTTCGGGCCATTGGCTTATCTGTTTACGCGCAAACCGCTGCCGGGAACTAATACTAAAACTGTTACAAATTAGACAGCAGTGCAGGGAATTTTCAGTTTAATCTAGGAATCAATCACAATAAATCAGACAAGAAACAGGCAAGATGCCTGTTTCACAATAATTAAGTTTTATTGTGGGTGGGCTTCGAGTCCGCCGATAAAAGACTGATTACAAATAGTGCAAAATCTGAGTATTAATCTAAATAATTATCTCCCAGTTTCTAGCAAATGAAAAAATTTCCTATCGTTGGCATCACAACACATAACCGCTGTTCAGCAGGCGCATATCGCTTAAATGGAACTTATATTGATGCTGTTCAGGCGGCTGGTGGCATTCCTATTTTACTGCCGCCCAATCAATTAGATCCGGCGAGTATTTTTGATGCAGTAGACGGTTTAATTTTTTCCGGGGGCGGAGATATCAACCCAGAACTTTATGGCGGTTATGTCGATCGCACAGTTTACTCGGTTAATGCAGAACGCGACAATTTTGAATTAAACTTAGCAAAGCTAGCTTTGAAGGCTGACATACCTGTGTTGGGAATTTGCCGGGGAATGCAAATGCTGAACGTAGCCAGCGGTGGCAGTTTGGTGATTCACGTACCGGATGCTTACGGAGACGAGGTTAATCACGGATCGGGAATTCCCCCGCGTGCGATCGAGCATACCATTGAAATTGAGCCAAACAGTCGGCTAGCAAAAATTATGGGAAAAACTTCAACAACAGTTGTTTCCTGGCATCATCAAGCAGTGCGGAAGGTAACATCCGATTGGCGAATTGTAGCCGATGCACCTGACACTTTGGTAGAAGCAATGGAGCACTGCTATCACCCTTGGATGATAGCAATTCAATGGCATCCGGAAATGTCGCCAAACTGTTCGGTAAACTCTCGAATTTTTCGGGCTTTCGTGGAAGCAGCATCTTCAAAATTTATGAATTCTACCAAGTCAGCATCAAAGACAATTCATACATTTTTATAGTCACTTATTCTTGATAGTCAGTGTCTATCTCAATATCGAGAGTATCTTCATCTATTCTGACATACAGAACATTCGGGCGACAGCAAACTTGGCAATCTTCAATATAAGATTGTTCCATACCTGCGCTGATATCAACAAAAGTTGTACTCGGTTCGCCACAAAAAGCACAGTAATATTCAGCCGTTGTTTGCATCTTTTTCACACTCTCTTTTGGTGACTTCGTGGCGGTAGCGAAACATATCTGTTAACCGCATTTCCACCCACCAACCTAACAACAAATCGACAATCGGGCCGCCCGGTATCGAAAATGCGATCGCATCTGTCAATCTAGTCTTGCCATTTTCTGAGGTAAACTCGTGTCGGTGAACCCAACGTGCCATCGGCCCCTCAGTTTGTTCATCAACAAACAAGCGATATTGTTCGCACTGAGTGTGAGTCGCCACCCATTTTACAGGAATCGGCCCCAATAACAGGCGAAATTCTGATACAGCACCCACATCTAGTCCCCCTTCGCGGCGAATGATTTTCACCGGTTGCCAAGGAGGAGTCAAAAGTTGCAGAATGTCCGGCCTTTCGTGAAAGTTCCAGACTGCTTCAACGGTGGCATTAATTAGGGATGAATATTTAAAATTGGGCATTGTATCGTTGGGCTAGACACTTAAGTGCGATCGCGTTTCAGCATTTGCAGTATTATCCTCGGTATCAGTACAAACAGCAACTGTTAGTTTCAATCCCAAAGCATTCAGCCAATTTCCCAGATTATAAATCGCATCACTTCCTTGCTGCGACAGCAATTCATCCAGTTTTTTTAAGTGCACTTCATATTGTTCTGGAGTCATTTTTGGTTGACCGAGAGCTTCTGCTACATTGCTAAGTACCATTTTTAGCAGTTCTGCCTCGGGGTTTTCTTCTTCAAAAAAAGCCTCTAGATACATAGCAGAATCTATTGGGTTTTTGAGAGATTGTATTAGTGAGGGATGGTAAGGTAAACTTTTAGGCATTATCTTCACTCCTGTAATCAGTCCAGTATTTGATAGCTTGCTGTATGTCTCGGTCTTGAGTGCTTTTATCCCCGCCTATTAAAAGCAGGATAATAGTTGTGCCGACTTGTCCGAAATAGATTCGGTATCCAGGGCCATAATCTATTTTTAATTCATAGACTCCTTCTCCAACAAATCGATAATCTCCGAGATTGCCGAGTTGAACTCTGTCTAATCTCAACTTAATTCTAGCTTTAGCTTTGCCATCTCGGAGAACATTAAACCATTCCTCGAAAGGCACTCTGTTGTCTGGCGTAGTATAACGGTGAATTTCTTTCGGTTGGACTTCTGGCGTAATTTTATTATAGTATGTAGCTCCTCATCTTATATTGAACCGATTGCCAAGGCGGAGTCAAAAGTTGCAGAATGTCCGGCCTTTCGTGAAAGTTCCAGACTGCTTCAACGGTGGCATTACTCAGCAACGAATATTTAAAATTGGGCATTTTCTAGATTAAGTTAAACAGTTATTTCCGATCGCGTTTCAGCATTTGCAGTATTATCCTCTGTATCAGTACAAACAGCAACAGTTAGTTTCAATCTTTTGCATCCCGCTATTTCCTAAGTCGTCAACTGCAAATCCTTCGTCCTAAAATGACTCATCGCCTCCGCTAAATGCTTCTTCAAAGTCGCCTCCGGTAGCGGCCCTTTTAAATGACTCCAAGGCAAAACCCGATCCAATTCCCACTCTTGAAAAACATAAAAATCCATCTCCGGCAACTGTCCCCGCAACTCCTTAAAGGCTCGCCGATAACTGCCCAAAGTATCGCCGTAATGCCGCACTAATTCCAACAGCCGAGACAACCGCCGATCGCCCTTTGACAACAAACCCTGAATCACCGACCAGTTATAGCTTTCAGGTCTAAATTCTAAACCTAACTTCCGCAATTCTTTATCTAAAAACTTCAGCCTCTTCTCCGCATCTTTATTCACTCCAAACCACTGAAAAGGAGTGTGTGATTTCGGGACAAAAGTGCTGCATCCCAGAGTCAACCGCAAACCTGGAACAGCTTTTCTAATCGCCCGCATCATCGCCACAGTCTCCTCTAAATCCTCCATTTCTTCGCCGGGAATCCCCGCCATCCCGTAAAGTTTAATTCCCTTTAAGCCGCCAGCCTTAGCATTGATAGCAGCTTGGATAATTTCGTCATTTGTGAGTTTTTTGTTAACGATTTTGCGGAGGCGATCGCTCCCGCTTTCCACCGCAATTGTCACAGATTTGCTGTCTCTGTTCGTCAAGATTTCTGCCAATTTAACTGTCACCGTATTCGTCCGTACCGAAGAAAGACTCAACCGCACGCCGTCGTACTTCGGATGATTCAAATGATCCAGCAACGCTTCAAATTCCGGGTGCTGAGTGACCGAAGCACCCAACAAACCCAAACGATTAGTCACAGCTAAACCGCGATCGATCGCCGGAATTAGCGAACCCTCCAAACTCGCAGTTCTAAACGGCAAAGTCAGATAACTTGCCAAACAAAAACGGCACATTTCTGGACAACTCCGAACCACTTCCACCATGTAAATATTTTCCCAAGCCGCTTTTTCTGTCACCACAGTGGAAGCAGATAAAGTATTGCCGCGATAAGTCTGTTTTTCAACCATACTGGGAATTCCCGAATCGACAGGCTGAATCGATTTAATACCCTCAGCCACATCCAGATAAGTTACTTCGTACAAACTGGGGACGTAAACTCCCGGAATTTGGGCTAAATGCCGCAATTTAGTTTGTCTGTCCGCGGTACGGACTTCTTTACAAGCATCAATAAAATTGTCAATGAGATTTTCGCCATCTCCCAACAAAATCACGTCAAAAAAATCGGCAAAAGGTTCGGGATTAGCCGTAAAAACCGGACCGCCGCCGAAGACTATCGGATGATTATCAGTTCGTTTTGACGCCCAAATCGGAATTTCTAGAGATTCCAATAAATTTAGAATATTTACATAGTCTAGTTCCCAAGAAAGCGAAAATCCCAGTAATTCTGGATGTCGGGGAAGTTGTTCGCGGATATCCGTAAATAAACGGCTGACTTCAATATCCGATCGCACAGCCAAAGTTGCCCACACTATCTGATAGCCGAGACTGGTAATACCCACCGTGTACTCGTTGGGAAAAGCAAAAATAGTCGGGATAGCATCAGCATCGGGGGTTGCTGGGGCAAATAGTAAGCGTTCTTGGGCAAATGGATTAGGAGTCATCCGATTTTAGATTTTAGATTTTAGATTTTAGATTTTAGATTATGGAATTTTTCCCACGGATAAATCCGGGGGTTTGTGACCTAATTGCTTTGGATCGCGGGCAAGTTTAGCCTTAGCAATAAAAAATATAATTATAGCTCATAAATGACTCTAACCTTAAGTTGACACCTAGACCTTCTGGGAACAGACAACAGACAAATGACCGAAAGCAATTGGTTGCGAGGCCGCCGGATTCATCAGTGGATAAGCAAAAAAAGCTCGGCATCCGATAAACCTGAGAACGGTACAGCCCGTGGGTGGTTAATCGAAAATCGAAAATCGAAAATCGAAAATCGATTGACTTATTTAAAAGTTACTCTGAAATAGAATTGCGATCGTCCTGACTTTTCGGAGTCGGCGGTGCACTGTGAAAAGTTGCAATCAGCAAACAGACAATCCCAGCATTAATAAACACATCTGCCAGATTAAACACCGGAAACCGAATCAGCCGAAAATCGATAAAATCTACAACATGGCCAGAAACAAATCGATCGATCCCGTTCCCCAGTGCTCCCCCCAAAATCAAACCGTAGCCAGCTTGTTCCCAGCGGTTAATTCGCGGCCCGAACCAAGCCAGCACAATCAATCCCACACTAACGGCCAAAGACAGCCACCGCAACCAAATCGCCCCGCCATTGCTGAACAGACTAAAAGCCGCACCAGTATTAACAACATAAGTGAAGTGAAACACCCCGGGTAACAGCGGCTGCGTCTGCGGAGGAAGTGTCAAGTCAAAATTTTGTACCACCCAAAACTTAGTCAGGTGGTCTAAAACTAAACTGATAACAGCAGTAATCCAAAACAAGGGATTTCTTTTAAAACGCATGAATTAAGCAATAGAAAATGGGGCATCGGGCATGGGATAATTTACTCAAATTTCGCTAGTTATTGCCAGCAGAATTCAGTGCAGCAAAGGAATCCCAGCCGCAGCGAGAATACTCTCCCGTTGCGCAATGACAGTATAACCTTATTTGACACAACTACCAATCCCCCATTATCAATCGCCGATTGGCAATTCTCGATTAAGTAAGTAAAGGCAAAAAAACATAGTATCTTGTAAGGGTGGGTTTAGCTAACAATCTATGAGACAAGCGATTTTATGAGTGATCTCACCCGCCCTCCCCATCTAATATTTATTTGTAACTACCTTACCGATTACCAATTACCCAATCAATAAAACATCAAGCGGCGCAAAGTAAATGACAGCACTGCGATCGCACAAACTACCGCCAATTGTCCCGGCAGAGGATAAACCGAATATTTAAGAATCTCATCGAATAAAGGTGTTTTTTTGGCCGGAGGCAGCCAGTAAGTAAAAACTAGATAAATTAAGCCGATCGCGTGAACAGTGAACAAACCGCACAAACAGCTAAAAGCCATAGATTCCAGCCGCGAAGCCACCTTAAAAGCCACCCAGCCGCACACCCAAGCACCAGGCACAAAACCCAGCAAATACCCAAAACTCGCTTCTTTGATATAGCCGATGCCGCCGCCTTGAGAAAAAACTGGCCACAAAGTTAATCCTAATGCCAAATAGGCAATTTGCGAGAGAGCCGCAGCATTTTTCCCCCCCATGCAGCCTACTAGCAAAACGGCTCCAATTTGATAGGTAACACCTAAAGAGTAAGCCTGAAGTCCTCGATCGTCCCACAACCCAATCGGAATTGTGACAGATGCAGGCAAAAAAGTGCCTCCTATCGTCAGGAGCAAACCAATAACAGCCCAGATTAATTCAATAGGAGCAGGCATTATCATCAAACGGCATTCACAAGAACGTATAAGGCAGAAGGCATTCGTCAGATGCAAGCTTGAATGCCCGCAGCTTTTAAATTCTTAATACTAGCACTACCGTCAAAACAACCACCATTGTATGGTTTTCTGGTTCTCAAGCCTCGCTCTTGTGATAATTTAATGGGAAATTTTTCGCGATCGGGCGATCGACTCCTTGTTTCCGTAGCTATGTCTCTGCCCTATATCTTATATATTGACACTTGTCAAGCTCATAAATAACATTAATAATATTAATTAATATTAAATTGCCATTAAGTGTAAAGATTCTTAACCTAACCTTTACTTTTGCGCGCTATGCTGATGCGGGACACCCATATAACGATCGCAGATTTTTTATACCTATGCTTTTTCGTCTCAACTTGATTAATTCAAACCGTCTGACTACTGCAATTTCCGCTATGGCGATCGCCCTCAGTTTAGCAGCTTGCGGCGGTGGCGGCAGCACAACCACAGGCAGCACCCCCAGCCCCGGCGACACCGCAGCATCCCCCGGCGCTTCCCCCGTTGCAGCCACCGGCACAGCGGAAAACACCAAACTCGCCCTAGCCTCAGACGTAGCCATCACCGCAGCCGGCGCCTCATTCCCCGCCCCTCTGTACCAGCGTTGGTTTCAAGACTTCAACAAAATCAACCCCAAAGTACAAATTAACTATCAATCAGTAGGCAGCGGCGCCGGAGTCGAACAATTTACCAAAGGCACAGTAGACTTTGGGGCCAGCGACACCGGCATGAAAGACGACGAAATCGCCAAAGTTCCAGCAGACAAAGGCGTGCTCTTGCTGCCCATGACAGCCGGCAGCATCGTCATCGGTTACAACCTGCCAGACTTAACCGAACCACTGAAACTGCCACGGGATGTTTACGCAGATATCTTCGCCGGTAAAATTACCAACTGGAACGATCCCAAAATTGCAGCCGCCAACCCGGCCGCTAAATTGCCAGACCAAGCCATCACCATCGTCCACCGTTCCGACGGTAGCGGTACCACCGCCGTCTTCACCAAACACCTGAGTGCCATCAGCCCCGACTGGAAAAGTGCAGTAGGCGACGGCAAAACAGTACAGTGGCCCGTAGGCGTAGGCGCAAAAGGCAACGAAGGCGTCACAGCCCAAATTCTGCAAACCGTAGGAAGCCTCGGCTACATAGAATACGGCTATGCCAAAAACAACAATGTCAAATTTGCATCTTTGCAAAACAAAGCAGGCAGCTTTGTCGCACCTACCGACGAATCAGCTTCTCAAGCTTTAGCAACTGTGCCCATGCCGGAAAACCTGCGAGCATTTATCGAAGACCCCGAAGGCGCTCAATCCTATCCAATTGTCACCTACACTTGGATGCTTGTCCCCAAAACAGTTGCTGACCCCAACAAAGCCAAAACCATCGAGGCAATGGTTGAATACGGCTTAACTGAAGGTCAAAAAGTGAGTTCCGAATTGGGCTACGTTCCTCTGCCCCAAAGCGTTAAAGAAAAAGTAGCCGCGGCCGCTGACGGCATCAGCCCAGACTACAAGATTGAGGTTGCCAAATAGTAATTGAAGGAAGAAGGAAGACGGAAGACGGAAGACGGAAGACGGAAGAAAAAAAGAGAGATATTTCTGTAGGGGCGGGTTTTACCAGAAATATTTGTTGAAAAGTCAGGGGATTAATAAACCCGCCCCTCTTTGATTTTATTTATGGTCTTTCTTTCTGCTTCCTTCTAGCTTTTTCCGAAACAGGCTATTTTCCGCTACTATATATTTGGTTTTTTTTTCTATGATTTCAGATAATCACAGCGCTCAATCAGAGAGCCGATCGCGCTCTCAAGCAGAAAAATCCTTAGACCAAGGCTTTATCTGGCTGACGCGGATTTTGGGAATAGGAGTTGGTGTAATTTTGCTGGTAATCGCCCTCACCGTTGCTTACAGGGCTTTACCTGCGATTCAACAGTACGGTTTGGGCTTTCTGTTTGGCAGTAGCTGGAATCCGGTTAAAGAAGAGTACGGCGCGCTGCCGATGATTTACGGGACGATCGTCAGTTCGGCGATCGCGCTCCTAATTGCAGTACCATTAGGAGTAGGGACTGCCATTTTCTTGAGTGAAGATTTTTTGCCGCTGCCAGTCCGCACAGCTTTGGTTTTTTTAGTAGAACTTTTAGCTGCCATTCCCAGCGTAGTCTACGGTTTGTGGGGAATTGCTGTATTGATTCCCATGATTAGCACTGTCGGAAAGTTTCTCAACGGTAACTTCGGATGGCTGCCGATTTTTAGCACTCCGCCAGTCGGCCCGGGAATGTTGCCAGCCGGAGTAATTTTGGGAATCATGACTTTGCCCATTATTACTGCTATCTCCCGCGACTCTTTGGCAAGTCTCCCGCCCGAATTGCGACAAGCATCTCTAGGTTTAGGAGCAACTCGCTGGACAACCATTTTTAGGGTACTCGTACCTGCTGCTTTCTCCGGGATTGTCGGCGGAATTATGCTCGGGCTCGGTCGCGCTATGGGAGAAACAATGGCAGCTACTCTGTTAATTGGCAATTCCAATCAGTTAAGTGCTTCTGTGCTAGCTCCAGCAAATACTATTGCTTCTTTGATGGCAAATCAGTTTGCGGAAGCCTCGGGGTTGCAAGTAGCAGCTCTGATGTACACTGGGCTAATTCTGTTTATTATGACGCTGATTGTTAATATTTTGGCAGAGTGGATTGTTTCTCAAGTAAGAGCGAAGTACAACTAGAAGTTGGTCGCAATTTCCTACATAATTTTAGTTTATGTCAAATAGAGTCTCCGATGAGAATCCTTTGGTATCGAAAACAGACAGCTTAAAGAAGGTTAAAAACAGCCCGCAAGCGCTGTTTAGTCTGGGGATGACTGTACTGGCTGGAGCTAGTCTGGCACTCACTCTGCTGCCTTTGTTTGCAGTGCTTTCCTACGTCACGGTACAAGGTTTCAATCGCCTGAATTTAGACTTATTTACCAAGCTGCCACCGCCACCAGGGCTATCCGGAGGCGGTATTGCTAATGCAATTGTCGGTACATTGATGACGGTGGGAATTGCTTCTTTAATTGCTGTTCCTTTTGGTGTATTGGCAGCCGTTTATTTGTCGGAATTCAGCAGCGGCCAAATCGCTCGCTGGGTGCGCTTTGCTACTAATGTCCTCAGCGGCGTTCCTTCGATTATTGCCGGGGTATTTGCCTACGGTTTGTTCGTGGTAAATATGGGAGGTTTTTCGGCAATTGCAGGGGGCGCGGCGCTGGCAGTGCTGATGTTGCCCACGATTGTGCGGACTACTGACGAAGCTCTACAAATCGTCCCGCAAGATATTAGATGGGCGTCGGTTGGTGTGGGCGCTTCTAATTATCAGACGGTGTTGCAGGTGGTTTTGCCTGCGGCAATTCCGGCTATTTTAACGGGTGTGACGCTGGCAATTGCTCGCGCTGCTGGAGAAACGGCTCCTTTGATTTTCACGGCGCTGAATTCGCCTTTTTGGCCGGCAGGATTTGATAAGCCAACTCCGAGTCTTTCGGTTTTGGTGTACAACTTTGCAACGGTTCCTTTTAAGGCACAGAAAGAATTGGCTTGGGCTGCATCTTTGATTTTGGTGTGTATGGTGTTGCTGACGAGTATTCTTTCTCGCTGGGCTACTCACAAAAAAGTGTATTGAAGTCATTAGTCATTAGTCATTAGTTATTAGTTATTAGTTATTAGTTATTAGTTAGTCGCTGGGTAAGGCTAATAACCAATAACCAATAACCAATAACCAATAACCAATAACCAATAACATTTTCGGCTTATTTTGTAAAAATTGAGAGGATTGTTACCTGTATGATGATGGATTTAGACAAGCAAACGGAAACAATTTTACGGACAGAAAATATCAATATTTTTTACGGCGCTTTTCACGCGGTTAAAAATGTTTGTATGGAGATTCCTAAAAATCGCATTACTGCTTTGATTGGGCCGTCTGGATGCGGTAAAAGTACAATTCTGCGATGTTTTAACCGCCTCAACGATTTAGTTAGCGGTTTTCGTTTAGAGGGTAGAATTGATTACCACGGTCAAAATCTTTACGCTCCTGATATTGATGCTGTGGCGGTGCGCCGCAAGATTGGGATGGTGTTTCAAAAGCCAAATCCTTTCCCGAAGTCGATTTATGACAATATTGCTTACGGTGCGAGGGTGAACAATTATAAGGGGGATATGGATGAGCTGGTGGAGAAGTCGCTCCGCCAAGCTTATTTGTGGGATGAGGTGAAGGATAAGTTGAAGCAAAGCGGTTTTTCTCTTTCGGGTGGCCAGCAGCAGCGTTTGTGTATTGCTAGGGCGATCGCGATTAATCCTGATGTAGTGTTAATGGATGAACCTTGCGCTTCTCTTGACCCGATTTCTACGATTAAGATTGAGGAGTTGATGCGGGAACTCAAGGAGAAGTATACGATTGTGATCGTTACTCACAATATGCAGCAGGCTTCTCGGGTTTCTGACCTGACTGCTTTTTTTAATGCTAAACTTTCTGACGATGGGAAGCGGTTTGGCTATCTTGTGGAGTGTGACAAGACTGAGGTAATTTTCCAAAGTCCGAAGGAAGAGTCTACTTTAGATTATGTGAGCGGCCGTTTTGGTTGAGTCCCCGACAGGTTGAAGCCTGTCGCTACAAAAACTGTCGTCTCTCTATAAGAGACTAAAAACATTTAATTTGCTGAGTATGGTAGCGACAAAAAAAACTGCGTAAAACTTTTCTGAATTTAGAATCCCGCTTTCTTGGAGAAAGCGGGATTCTGGGTTTTATGATTAAAAGCTCGATCGTACTTTTTGCAGATACAAGCCACTGATTTTTGTCAAGAAATGCTGAAGAGTTCACATATTCTTCATCCAATGTTTTAACAGGTTTTCTTTGACCATGTTTTGCCGCATAACTTCGAGCAAGTATTCCTGAGCTTGGTCTTGGCTTAAGCTTTTGACTTGTTCGCGCAGCACTTGAAGTTTGAACTGCTGTTCCATGCTGAGGCTGGTTGTAGGCATATCCATAAATCGCTCCTCCAGTTTGCTGAGATCGATGCGAGATTGATCGGGATGACGTTTCGCAGGATTTGTTGTGTCTCCTACATTGTAAACTATCATAACATTCGCTTGACAATATGTCCAAAGTACACATTTTGAGACTAATTTGTGTAGCAAAAGTACATCTAAGTGGGGGGAGCATTATCATAAAAAGGCGTCAAGACCGGGAAGCCTAAGCCAAAGGAGATAGTTTGTATGAATGCAATGGAGTTTTTTCAAAGCAGTGCTGGGGAGTGGCGATCGCAGCGCAGCACTCACCACCTCGCTTTCCGCCAAGCGGAGATTGGGGATTCAAATATTCAGGTAACGGCGCTGGCTGCGGATGACGCGCGAGTGGCCGAGATTTGCCAGATGCACGAAGTCGATCCGAGCCGGGCTGCTGGGGGGGCTTTTGTAACTTGGCACGGCTCGATGGCGTGGGATAAGGATGATGAGAATCATAAAGGGTCTACGGTGTTCGCGATCGTCCCCGATCCTGAAAATCCCCGGCAGGGTTTGATGTTGCGGGAACGCGGCTATGCGGAAATTGTGCCGGTAGCTGGCCGTTTTGAGATGGATGATGAGGATGGGCTGCTGCTAATTACGGAATACGAGACGATGAGTTCGATCGAGCGTTTTTGGTTTGCTAATCCGAACGTGCGGATGCGAACGAGTACCGTAAAGCGCTTTGGCGGTTTCAGCACTTCGACTTTTTGTACCGAAATTCGGGTGGAACCAGACTCGGATGCAACATCAGAACCCGCAGCAGCTCAAGTGGCCGCCAGCGAGTTTTATTCGGCTCTGGGCTGGTAATTTATTTGACTGTGAACGGTTGACTGTTTACGGTTGACTGTTTACGGTTGACTAAAATCTGCCAACTGCCAACTGCCCACTGCCCACTGACAACAGTCAACAAATGTTACAGATTGTTGCAAAAATTCAGGAAAATCAGATTTAGATTGCGGGAATCCCCTAATCTGTATGTTGGTTAGTTGTATCCGTTATGCTGGCAGCTCACGGTGTCAACTATTTCTGAAATTTGAGATAACGGAGATTTTAACGTGGCGCTACCTTTGATAAGCTACGCCCCCAAGAGCCAAAACCAGCGCGTTGCTGGTTTTGAAGTGGGGAGCGACGAGAAGCCCAGAATTTTCACAACTGAAAATGTGCTCTCGTCTGGAGACATGGAAAATTTGATTTGGGCTGGATATCGCCAGATTTACAGCGAACACCAAATCCTCAAGAGCAACCGCCAAAAGTCTTTGGAGTCGCAACTCAAGTTCGGCCAAATTACTGTGCGGGATTTTATTCGCGGTTTGGCGACTTCTGCTCCTTTCCTAGAGCGGAATTATCAAACTAACAGCAACTATCGGTTTGTGGAAATGTGCGTGCAGCGCATTTTGGGCCGGGATGTCTACAGCGAGCGCGAAAAGATTGCTTGGTCGATCGTAGTAGCCAATAAGGGGCCTCAAGGCTTTATTGACGAGTTGGTCAATAGCGAAGAGTACCTGGATAAGTTCGGCTATGACACAATACCTTACCAGCAGCGCCGAATTTTGCCTCAGCGAGTTGGAGGGGAAACTCCTTTCAACTTGAAAACGCCCCGCTACGGTGAGTACCACCGTTCGCAGCTTGGCTTCCCGCAAATCATCTGGCAGACAAGTGTCCGCCGTTTTGTTCCTCAAGAACAGCAGGCGAAGGCTGGCGATCCGTCGAACTATTTGGGTATGGCGCGCAATATGCCCCTACCTGCTACTCCGCCGCAGCGCGTGCCTCTAGCTAATATCAATATCGACACGATGGTTCCCCGTCGCCGGTAATTGATGCTGCCCTGATGCGATTATTTGTGTCGGGCGATCGACTGAATCGATCGGCTTTTAGGCTGAGAGAGTTTTGAGTCTTGAGTTTTGAGGTTTGAGTTTTTTGATAAACTTGGAATCCAAAACTTAGGACTCATAATTTTTGGGGAAAGAAGGAAGTTAGGCAACGAGCAATCTACAGGATTTAACCGATAAATATTAGACTTGAATTGAATGCCTTCGCCAACTATCTTTAAATATATCTGCGTTGATCTGCGTGCATCTACTTTCATCTGCGGTTTCCCTCTTGCATCAAAGATTTAGGCAAGAAGTTTAATGAAGAAAAAAGGAAGGGGAAAAAATGTTTATATTAAGGACTTTAGCAGTTTTAACTGCCCAAGATATCAAGTGTGAGAGCGCAGGCGCAATATTTTTAGCAGGGTGTTGAATTGCTCTGGTAAAGGTGCGATCGCCTCTATTAATTCTCCAGTTACGGGATGCTGCAATGTCAGTCGCCATGCGTGGAGGGCTTGTCCTGTTAAATTGACGCCGATAGAACGGTTGGAACTGTACATCGGGTCGCCGACAATGGGATGTTTTATTTCGGCTGTATGCACGCGAATTTGATGGGTGCGGCCGGTTTCTAATTGATAGTGCATTAAGCAATAGTTGCCGATTCTTTCTTTGATTGTCCAGTGAGTAACTGCGGGGCGACCGCCTTTTTCTACTGGTACTACTGCCATTTTTTTTCTGTCTGTGGGATGCCGCCCAATGGGTAAGTCTATTGTGCCTGTTTCGGTATTGGGAGCCCCGTAAACTATGCCTAAATATTCGCGGCGGGCGGTTTTTGTTTTGAGTTGGGCTTGCAGGTGTTGGTGGGCGATGTCGGTTTTGGCGATCGCGATCGCACCTGTTGTATCTTTGTCTAATCTGTGCACGATTCCCGGCCGCTGAACTCCGCCTATTTCTGCTAGGGGACAGTGGGCTAACAGAGCGTTGACTAATGTACCGTCTTGGTGTCCGGCTGCTGGGTGGACGACTAATCCGGCTGGTTTGTTGATGATAATTAGGCTGTCATCTTCGTAGAGGATGTCGAGGGGAATTGCTTCGGGCTGCAAGGAAGTGGGCTGGGTTTCGGGTAATGTGAGGTGGATGCGATCGCCCGTTTTTACTGATATTTTTTTCGAGGTGCAGGTTTCGTCGTTGACTTTGACGTTGCCTTGTGATATGAGGGTTTGGATTCGCGATCGAGATAAGTCCGGTATCTGGTTTGACAGCCAAATATCTAATCGCTGATTGACATTACTGCGATCGAATTCCTCTGTATTTTCTACTGTGTAAATCTGTGCCGCAGTGTCTGTTTCTATCATTTACTTTTTACTATTTTTTGCCAAATCTGTAAAGCAAATATCTTAATCATAACATCTTTGAGTGAGTTCGCGAGCGCACGGGTGCGTCGAAACGGGATTGTTTCACAGCAATACTTCCTTTGGACCCGCAGACTGGGTAAAAAACCCGGTTTCTTGGGTTGGAGTGGTTAAGTCGTTTGAGTATAATTGTCAATTCTATCGACAATTGTCACAGTGGCCGCACCGCATAGATGTAGCTTCCTTGGTAAAGCCAAAAGCTTGCAGCAAAAATTGCCACCTGCACTCGCGATGTTTGAGATATTTTGCCATTTCTTCCGCTGCGGTAAAGTTTTGTTTTTCGCCTTTTTGCTGGGTAGATTTATCGATCGCATAATTAAAAGGATCTTGCCAGGTTAATTGTCCGCTGCTGTGCAAGATTGAAAGGGCGATCGCGCTTTCGGGAAATTCGCGGGAAACAGCTTCTATATCGCCTTTAACTGGCAGTTTTTTGGCTAATTGCTGAGCTTCTCGGTATTGCGATCGCAATTTATCTTGAAAAAATTGTGCTCTTTGTTTATCTTCGGGATAAAGCAAACCCGTCGGTTCGCTAATCAATGTCAGGGCGATCGCCGATTTGCCGTCGCGTCCGCCTCTACCAATTTCCTGAATGTATTCCGATAATAGCAAAGGTGCTTGAAAGTGAACCACCCACCGAACGTCTGGCTTATTAATTCCCATCCCGAATGCTGAGGTACAAGTCACAAATTTAAGCTCATTGTTCAGCCAAGCTTTTTCTATTTTTCGTCGTGATTCTGGACTTAAACCTGCATGATATGCTGCTGTTTCATAACCTGCTTCTTTCAACAAATCCGCCAAGCTTTCGCTATCTTTTCTAGTGCGGACATACACTAAACCTGCTTGTTTTTGTCGGTGTTTGATAAAATTTAATAATTGCTGCTTGCGTCCTCTCGGCGTCCAGACAGTCTGCACTTGCAGGTGCAGGTTAGAACGGTAGGGACTTAGCAGAAAGGCTTCGGGTTTTTGCAGTTGCAAGACATTTTTGATTGTCTGCTGTGCGTCGGGGTTGGCGGTAGCGGTGAAAGCTGCGATCGCAATTTTACTGTTTGCTGGTTTAGCTTTCAACAAAGCCGGGCGCACTGTTCCCAAACGGCGGTAAGCTGGTCGAAAAGTATCACCCCACTGCACTAAACAGTGAGCTTCATCTAATATTAAACCGTTGATTTGGATGTGCGGCTGACTGATAATTTCCCAAACAGGTTTACTGAGTAATGTTTCCGGAGACAGGTACAGCAATCTTAATTTGTTTTGTTGCAGCGATTGCATAGTTTGTCGGCGCTGCTGTGTTGGCAATTGACTGTGGAGGAGGGAAGCGGGCAGATTGCGATCGCGCAATTCTTGCACTTGATTTTCCATCAGTGCGACTAACGGCGAAACTACCAAAGTTAAGCCTGTTTGCAACAAAGCTGGCAGTTGAAAGCAGATTGATTTGCCACCACCTGTCGGCATAATTATTATTGTATCTTTTCCGGCTAATAAACTGCCGACAATTTCTCCTTGTGGCGGTCGAAAGTCATCGTAGCCCCAGATTTTTTGGAAGGCGGCGCGGGCTTGATTTAATGATGTTGGTTCTGGTTGGTATTGCATTTAATTTATCCCCAAATCAGACATAATGTGCGCACTGCGCACCCTACATAATTAGATTTTGTGTAAGTCCTAATGTATCAATAAACCGGGTAGTTGGCTCCATAGTATGTAAATATCCAGCAGAATTAGTGTTAATTTAATAACAGTTAATAATTTTACTCTGATTTGAATTATGAACGCAAGCACGTTAAGCGAAGTTTTCAGCTATCGGCAAAAGACTTGTGACATTTTCGACACAGCGGGGGCGGTAGAGGCGGTGCGCGAAGATGGTTTTGCGCTGATTCCCGGTGTGCTCAGCGCGTCGGAAATAGCGGCGGCGCGGGAAGCACTCGATCGCCTGCAACCCTTCGGACTCGACGGCAGCAGTTGGAGTGAATTAAACAAACATTTTAAATGCGTTTTTAATCGCGATCGGCTGTGGCTTTCCTATGCAGATCGACCGGGTATAATTGAGTTAGCCGAAGCATTAATGGGCAGCGATTGCCACATTATCGGCATGACTGCGTGGAAAAGCGGGCCCGGTTATGACGGTTGGCGCGTCCACGTCGATCGGGTGTTTGTACCCGTGCCCGAAAGCGTGTTTGCCGTTAGCGCAGCCCTCGGAGAGGATCGCACTTTTCAACTGCCAGTATGGATTTGTACAGCCCATTTTTATCTCAGCGACATCGCTGAAGACCTCTGTCCTACCTACATTATTCCTGGCAGTCACAAATCTGGTCGAAAACCAGAGCGTGGGGAAGAAACTTGGAACGGACACTCCCCAGAACCAGTGTTGTGCAAAGCAGGAGATGTGTTATTTTTCCGCAGTGAAATTTGGCACTCCGGCGGCAGAAATACGACAACAGATCGCACTCGTTATATGCTGCAAGTGCATTATTCCCACCGCGACATCGCGCAGAAATTTTCGCCTTGGCCGTGGCAGTTCAATCCCGAAATTCTCGCTACCGCTACTGAACGGCAACTGCGGCTTTTAGGCAAACATCCTGAGTCAAATTACGGTTAAAATACATTGCTAATTTTGTTTGAGGCGCGCTCGACAAATAAACTGGAAATGTCATATTTCTTTTAGATTTTGAGTTTTGGATTTGAGATTACGATCAATTCTAAAGACTGGTAAATCTCCGAATATCTTGATCAATCCAAAATCCAAAATCTAAAATCTAAAATCGCCTAAGATTGACCGTCTCGGCGGCCGAGTTCGTAAACGCCGCCGCCAATACAGGCGATCGTACCCATAGATACCGCCCAACCAGTGCCCAGCGACAATTCGACGCCCCAATTGCACAATCCGCCAACAATCAAAAAGGGCAGAATGCTTAACAGCGAAGCGTAAAAAGCATTTTGGGCTTCTCTGGCTTGGCGGGTTCTTTCAAACTCGGCTTCCGAGGTGTAGAGGGATCTCTCAGCAAAATTCATCCAGCGGTTGAGTTGCAGGATTACCCATTCTGTGAGGGGCGACAGGCCCCAATAGAGGGCCAAAGACCACAAAGACGCACCGGCGATCGCAGTTGCGTCTATGGCAAAACTAAAGGGAAAAATTTCAGTAAGCATTGCTTGATGTTGGTGATGAATTTGAGATTTCAGAAGGCATCCAAAATCCCCGAACTAACTATAGTGTCAAGCAAAAGCTCGATCGAATTCAACCGCATCAGGAATTCCGCAGGAAAATAATTTTCTGTTCCCCATAGCATTTAACCCGAAGCCTTGACACCGGCTCTGTATGCAGTAAGATACACGTTGGTCAACTGATTCGCTAGTGGGTAGGGCAAACCCGCCTGTTTGGCGGCGAATTGGCACAACAGACAAGGCACACTTGCAAATCCATTCAACTTTGAGGAATGAAAAAAAACGTGCAAGACTCTACAAGCCCGCAGGTGGCAAGACGCTTAATTCGTCCCAAATCGATGCTGCTAGTGGCAGTTTCGATCGGCATGGGTTTAGTTGGTATGGGATGGCGGCAGGAGTTAGTCCGGGCTCAGCAAACTTTACCAAGCAAAGTAGCTACGGGTAATTTGTGGCAAGAAGCTTCTTTTCCCGTCGAAAATTTTGAAGCCTACAGTTCCGCCTTCGGCCCCCGCGGCGGCGATTTTCATTACGGTTTGGACTTAGCCGCCCCCGAAGGCAGCTATATCCGCAACTGGTGGGGCGGGCAAATTGTGGAAGTTTGGGAAGATGGCCGGTGCGGCACTGGTATGGTGGTGCGATCGGGAAATTGGGAACACATCTACTGTCACCTCAGAGGTCGGGTGGAAACAGCTAACGGTGGGCGTTATTATATCGATCGCGAAGGCGGCCTGGTAACTTGGCAGGGTCAAACTGTGCCGGCCGGTGCGAGAATTGCCAGAGTTGGGATGACCGGCCGCACGACCGGCCCTCACCTGCACTGGGGATTGAAGTACGGCGGTCGCTGGGTAGACCCGGCTTTGGTACTCCGGGAAATGTACGCGCAACAATCTTAATTAGTCATTAGTCATTAGTTAGTAGTCATTAGTCATTAGTCATTTTTTGGGTTTGTAGTAATGACTAAAGTCCTGATTTTTTCGAGAATGAGGAATAAAGTCCTCACTACAAACTTTAATAACTAATGACTAATGACAACTGACTAATGACTCTTTACGTTGGGGCCAACTCTT
The DNA here is from genome assembly GCF_036704615.1 of Microcoleus sp. K4-B3. Classification (NCBI taxonomy): domain Bacteria; kingdom Bacillati; phylum Cyanobacteriota; class Cyanophyceae; order Oscillatoriales; family Microcoleaceae; genus Microcoleus; species Microcoleus sp. K4-B3. The sequence goes on along the minus strand of NZ_JAUBSF010000034.1, from coordinate 14,791 downwards.
TTTTGGTTAACTCGGTGTACCGATCGACAATTTGGCGGAATTCGTCGCCATCGATCGTTTCTTCATCCAACAGCGCTTCGACAAGTTTGTCTACCAAAGCGCGGTTTTCGCGGATAATCCGGCGAGCTTCTTCGTAGCAGTCAAAGGCAATTTCCCGGACTTGCCGATCGATCTTGATTGCCATTTCTTCGGAATACTCGGATCGTGAATTCCAGTTCTGACCCAAAAACACCTCATTGTTAGGACTTTCCAAAGCCACAGGCCCCAAATCCGACATTCCATAAAGCGTTACCATCTCCCTCGCAAGACTGCTAACTTTTCTGAGATCGCTGCTGGCACCGGTGTCTATTTCAGCATCGCCATAAATTTCTGCCTCCGCCGCCCGTCCCCCCAAAGCTACTTTAATTCGGTTTAACAGCAAAGCCCGACTCCTCAAACCTTCGCTGTCGAGCATTTCGTCGTCGAGCACGAAGCTAGTAAAGCCTTCGATGCCGCCGGAACGGGGAATAATCGTTACTTTTTCCACCGGGTCGGCATTTGTGAGCATGGTCGCGACTAGGGCGTGTCCGACTTCGTGGTATGCTGTCATCCACTTTTTCTTGCTGTCCAGCAGCGGGTTAAGCGTAAGCCCGATCGTGATCCGGTCGATCGCGTCGTGAACTTCTAAGTTAGTAATCGTGTCTTTACGCCGCCGCGCTGTGAGAATAGCTGCTTCGTTGAGCAAGTTTGCCAAGTCAGCGCCGGAAAAGCCGGGAGTGCGGCGGGCGATCGTGTCTAGGGCAACTTCTGGGTCGAGTTTTTTGTTGCGCGCGTGAACTTGCAAAATCCCCAAACGCCCTTTGTAACTGGGCAAATCTACCGTTACTTGCCGATCGAACCTGCCGGGCCGCAGCAGGGCGGTATCGAGAACGTCGGGGCGGTTGGTAGCTGCAATCACAATCACGCCGCTGTTACCCTCAAAGCCGTCCATTTCTGTCAGCAACTGGTTGAGAGTTTGTTCGCGTTCGTCGTTGCCGCCGCCGATACCAGCGCCGCGCTGCCTTCCTACGGCGTCTATTTCGTCGATGAAGACGATGCAGGGGGAATTTTCTTTAGCTTTGCGGAACAAGTCGCGGACGCGCGAGGCGCCGACTCCGACAAACATTTCGACAAATTCGGAACCGGAGATACTGAAGAAGGGGACGGCTGCTTCGCCTGCGATGGCTTTTGCCAGCATTGTTTTGCCGGTTCCCGGAGGCCCGATTAATAGAACTCCTCTGGGAATTTTGGCGCCGATGGCGTTGAAGCGTTCGGGTTTTTTGAGGAAGGTTACGACTTCTTGAAGTTCTTCTTTAGCTTCTTCAATGCCTGCTACGTCGTCGAACATCACGCCGGTTTTGGCTTCCATTTGGAAACGGGCTCTGGATTTGCCGAAGTTCATGGCATTTCCTTGAGATTGGGTCGATCGGCGCAGGATTGCCATCAACACTGCCAACACTGCAAAAATCACTAGCAAGTTTACTACTAAACTGACTGCGGCCGCGTTGTCGGCTGTTTGTTTAACTTCAAAGTCAATCTTTTTGGCGCGGATTTGCGAGTACAGTTCTCGGTTGTTGTAGTCGAATAGGGTAACTGATTGGGCCTGATCGCTTTTTTGATTTTTTAGCCTAACTTTGGCAGTTCTTTGAGTTTCGTCTACTTCGATTTTACTGACTTGCCCTTTTTCTATGTTGTCAATCAGTTGGCTGTAACTCATGGTGGTTGGGGTACTCTCGGCAAAAACCGGGGCCGAGAGCAATATTCCTTGAGAAATCACCAAACTGCCCAGGATGCGCCACAGATTCCGTCCTGGAATTGATTTTTTAGGATTCTGGCTCGATTTGTCTTTGTTTACAGCTAGATGCCCCAGCCATGCGTGTTTCCAAGAATTTTTCATATTGCTTTGCCCAAGGTTGAAGACTGCCAAGATTGACCGCTTTTGGTTTGCTACCTTTATTTATTTTAACAAGAGGGCGGGTGTTGAATGGGTTTATCTCTCGCTGGCATCTTAAGAGGCCCCTCAAGAGGGGGGGTTTTGAATCCACGGCTCCTCAAGAAACCGGGTTTTTTACCTAATCTGCGGGCTATAACCAAGGATTTTGCTCAAAAAACCCGGTTTCTGGGCTCAGTCCGTAAATCTAAAATCTAAAATCTAAAATCTAAAATCGATTGACAGTTGCCGATCGAACTTGCTATCTTATTCATAGTCGGAATGAGTACGCTTTAGTCGAGCAGTGATTGTTTTTGAGTTTTATGGTAAAAATTGTCGGCATTGGCGGAAGTTTGCGGGCTGGCTCCTACAGCCAGTTAGCGTTGAAGGTAGCAGCAGAAAGGGCGCAGGCCCTGGGCGCGGAAGTTGAAATATTGGATTTGCGATCGCTCAAGCTGCCCTTCTGCGACGGCGAGAATGATTATCTCGATTACCCGGATGTGGAAAAGCTGCAGAATGCGGTTAAGGAAGCCGACGGCTTGATTTTGGCAACGCCGGAGTATCACGGTAGCGTCAGCGGTGCTCTCAAGAATGCCCTGGATTTGATGAGTTTTGAGCATTTGGACGGGAAGGTTGCGGGTGCGATTAGCGTTTTGGGAGGGCAAGTTAACAGCAACGCACTCAATGATTTGCGCGTGATTTTGAGATGGGTGCACGCTTGGGTAATTCCGGAACAAATTGCGATCGGACAAGCTTGGAAAGCTTTTAGTCCTGATGGTAAATTGTTGGATGAAAAACTGTCTGAAAGGTTCGACGAATTTGCTCGGAGTTTGGTAGAAAACACGCGGAAATTGCGAGGAATTTCGTAATTGTATCTCATGACAAATGTAGTCCTGGACGCAACTGGCATAGTCTTTGGGTGCGTCAGTTCCAATAATTTCTCGATTAGAAGAGGTTTTCTCTATCTGACGCACCCTACAAGCTGTAATGTTAACAGTCAACAGTCAACAGTCAACTGAGTTAAAATGGCATATCGATCATCTCTCCGAAAGGATGAGGTACGTCGATCGCCATTCTTCCGGGTTTGGACTCATATTTCTCAATCCACTTTTTGGCCAATTCCAAAGCTTCCTCCTCAGTCTTGGCATTTTGGACGGCGACGTGGCGGTTGCCGCGGCTATCCCAAACCTCGACGTAGAAGACTTTCTGGGATTGAATAATCCAACCTTTATAAGTGTCTGCTGGTTCCATAGTTAGAATCCTAAAATAATCGGGCGGGGAGTTCCACTGGCGAGCTAATTGTAAATATTGCCCTGCATAAAATGAATTTTACGGGGATTTCTATAGTATTTTTGGAAAAAAGTCAGTTTTACGGTTAACCTCATGACTAGACTCCTGAAGCAATTATTTAACTGGAGAAAATATCTCCAACCTTTGGCCGCGGCGATCGCGATCGCCCTAATCGCATCGCAGATGGCGGTATTGCCGGCATTGGCGACTGGCGTGTACGAAATGCCGGTGTTGTCGGCGGGCGATCGTACTTGGGTGTTCGACAAAGGCGACGTGCTCAGCCGCAGCAGCGAAAGCAATATCAGCAGCGTACTCGACAACCTGGAAAACAAAACAGGGAAACAAGTCCGATTTGTCACCTTCCACCGCTTAGACTACGGTGAAACGGCTGCCACTTTCACCGACCAACTGTTTGAACAGTGGTTTCCCGCAAAAGAAGACCAGACTAATCAAATTTTACTCGTTCTCGACACTGTTACCAACAGCGCGGCAATTCGCACCGGCGAAGGGGTTAAGTCCCTGCTAACCGATGAAATTGCCCAGAGTGTGGCCGGGGAAACCGTGCAAGTGCCGCTGCGGGAAGGCAATAAATACAACGAGGCATTTGCGGCTGCAAGTACGCGCATTGCAACTGTTTTGTCGGGCGAACCCGATCCGGGTCCTCCTGAAGTTGTTGACAACATTCAAGTTGAAGGCACGTTTAAAAAAGCTGAAGAAACAGACCAAGGCAATGCCACAGTTATTGTGGTTGTGCTGTTGGTATTGGCGACAGTGATTCCGATGGTGACTTATTTCTGGTATCAAGGTTTTTCGTGATCGGGTGCTGATAAATTCGATCGGTTGCCGTTTTGTCAAGAAACTCTGGCAGGGCTGCACTAATCTTGAACGTATTCTCGATCGCTCAACAATGCAATTTCTGCCCGTACAAATTCCCGTCCCAGATAAGCCGCGTGATCTAACATTGTCACCGGGCTGGGGCGGGTTTCTTCTAGGATTTTGACGCAAAGTTCTTTGGCGGTTCTAGCGGTAAAAAGTGTGGCCTCAGTGCGTTCTACTTTGCCGCGGGCGGGGATGGGTTTACCAGTTTCGGGATCGACGGCGAGGCCTCGATCGTCGATGATGTTGGTGAAATGTTTGGCACAAATTAAGCTGGTTTCGCGATCGAGATAGATGATGAAGTAGCCGCCCGGATCGAGATCGAGGTGGCGTTTGGATAGGTTGTCATCGATGGCGGTGAGGTTTTCCAAGGTTTGACTCATGGTTGGTGAAAAGAAGTAAACAATAGCTATATTTTTTTTGCTATTTCTAGTTTAGTCGGCTGCGGGACAAGTTTGGCAGGTTGGTGGGAGTAAATGCGCGATTTCGCTTTTACCCGATATCTGTAGGGACACGGCAATGCCGTGTCCGGCGCGGGGTTCTGCGACTTTTAACGATCGGTATAAGATTGAGGATTGTAGCAATACTTGTTTAAATTAGTATAATTAACCGCAGAGAACGCAGAGAACGCAGAGTCAAAGTATAGAGAGAAACACAATCTGTTATCATTGGGTTGAGTAACATTTTGGATCAAATTATAGATGAAATTTATAGATTTATTTTCTGGAATTGGAGGTTTCAGACAAGGTTTTGAAAAACAGGGATTTGAATGCGTTTTTTCCTGCGAAATCAACAGCAAATGCCGAGAAGTTTACACAGAAAATTTCGGTGAGGTTCCTTTTGGAGATATCAGTAAAATTAATCCCACCGATTTAGCAGACTTTGATATTTTAGTCGCAGGGTTTCCGTGCCAACCTTTTAGCATCTGTGGCAAAAAGCTGGGTTTTGAAGATACTAGAGGTACACTATTTTTCGAGATTTGTAAAATCATCAAAATAAAGCAACCTCAAGTAATTGTTCTCGAAAATGTCAAGCACTTAATCCATCACGACAAGGGAAATACATTAAAAGTAATTATTGCTAGCCTTAGAGAGTTGGGGTACAGCGTGAATTACAAAATGCTGAATGCTAAAGACTTTGGAATTGCTCAACATCGTGAAAGAATATTTATCATTGCAACTAAAGGTAAAGAATTTAATTTTTCTCGACTTAAAAGCAAGTTTCCTCCGCAACTCAGGGACTTTCTAGACGAGACAGGGGATTTTGAAATATTGGACAAATCAGAGTATACTTTAATTGATTATCCGAGAAAGCAAGATTCGGGACTTTTGTTTGTAGGTTACAGAAATAAAGGTACTTGGAAAAGGGGCGTGAGGCCAAATACAGAACATTTATCGAGAGTTCACAGACAGCCTAATCGCATTTATTCGGTAGATGGAGTGCATCCGACTATTCCTTCGCAAGAAACATCGGGCAGGTTTTTTATCTACATTCCCGAGCAAGATATGGTGAGAAAGTTGACGCTGAAGGAATGTTACCGTCTTATGGGTTTTCCTGAAGATTTTAAGAGTTATCCGAGTGCGGGGGAAAGTTACAAGCAAATTGGGAATTCGGTTTGTGTACCGGTGGTGGAGGCGATCGCGCAAGAAATATTAAGTCAAAATTTATTGTATGATGAAATGAAGGAAGTGCCATCAGATGCACTCCGAAAACATTTATCGTTCATGCTTCATTAAACCACTTTAGCCGATCGACTAATATTGCCGCTGAAGTAATATCTTTTGAGCCATATTCCCCACTCACATGATAAATGTAAGATTTTTGATCGGCATTAATCGGGCAGATCAAGCGTACTGCGCGATCGGAATTTGTATTTTCCCAAGCAACCCAAATACTACCTTTCTTATTTGGACTTATCTTTGAGGCTTTGGGAAAACTGTTTCCCATGCTATCGTATGCATCAACAACCAATTTCATTGCTGTCCTGAAAGCATATTCAGTCGGTCTTAAAATTCCGTACTCATCCTCTTCTTCTAAATCTAAAAGCTCGCTCAGACGTTCAACAGTGATGCGGAAATTTGATAAACCGCTATTGCTACTGCTATCAGTAATCTGTTGCTTTGCTACAGTCATAAGATTCAATCCATTTTAGCCGATCGCCAGTTTCATTTTAACACAGCCTCATGTTAGGAAATTTGCACTCAAAACTCCCATTATTGACGGTCGATCGATATTTGCAAGGACACAGCACTGCCGTGTCCAAATCCGAATATATTTGTAGGGATACAGCACTGCTGTGTCCCCGATATTTGCAAGGACACGGCACTGCCGTGTCCCTACCGAAAACCGCCATAAAAGAACCGATCGGACGCAATCTTAATTCCCAACTGCAAACAAGTATTAGGCGGGAACTTGGATTCTTTCAGTGCCGGCAAGTTCAAAGGCTGCGTGAATTGCCTTCAAAGCAGTTACGCCTTGTTCCTCATCCACAACGCAGCTAATTTTAATCTCGGAAGTTGCAATCATTTGAATGTTGATTTGCTGGCGGGAAAGCGCTTCAAACATCCTTGCCGCTACTCCCGGATGCGCTACCATCCCGGAACCGACAACGCTAACTTTGGCTATTTGTGTATCGACTGCTACTTCGCCCCATCCGAATTCTGGGGCGGCTTTTTCGAGGACTATTTTAGCAGCTTCGGCGTCAATTTGCGCGACGGTAAATGCAATGTCGCGAGTTAATATGCCGTCGATATTGTGGCAGCGCTGCGACTGAATGATCGTGTCTACGCTGATATTTTCCTCGGCTAAAAGTCCGAACAGTTTTGCTGCTACTCCGGGTCGATCGGGCAATTGGCGAATTGCGAGACGCGCTTGATTGAGATCCAACGCAACGGCGCGGACTGCGGGCGGTTTTTGGGATGATGAACGCCGCCCAATAGGGGAGTTTGCAACATCAAATGTTTTGCAGAGTTCGGCAACTGCCCGATCGCAATCTTCGGCATCGATCGCACAACTAACTTTAACCTCGGAAGTGGAAATCATTTGAATGTTAATTCCCGCATCCGCTAAAGTCTTAAACATCTGCGCCGCTACCCTCGGACGACCGATCATTCCCGCACCCGCAATGCTAACTTTAGCTATTGGCCGCTCTTCTGCTTTCACTTCCGGTTCTCCCAATTCTGGGCGAGAATTCTTGCCGAGGGTGGGCACGATCGCATCTGCAACAGCGACAGCTTGATTGAGGGAATTTCGCCTCACTGTAAAGGCAATATCGTTAGTATTTCCTTCGTGAATTGACTGGATAATTAAGTCTACATCGAGGTTTTGTTGCGCGATCGCACCAAACAACCGCGCTGCTACGCCGGGGCGATCGGGCAAACGCAACAGCGACACCCCCGCCTGATCCAAGTCAAATTCCACCGCATCCACCGCTTTTGCCAGCTCTAAGCCCTCCAAAGGCCGGGATTGGGCGGGCGGCGACACTACCCGCGTACCGGGGGCGTCACTCCAGCTAGAAAGCACTACCAGGGGCACGCCGTAATTCTTGGCAATTTCTACCGCGCGCGGGTGGAGGACTTTTGCGCCCAAACTCGCCAATTCCAGCATTTCGTCGCAGGTGATTTCGTCCATCAATTGGGCGTCGGCAACCAAGCGCGGATCTGTAGTTAGGATTCCGGGCACGTCGGTATAAATTTCGCACCTGTCGGCCCGCAGCGCTGCGGCGATGGCTACTGCTGTCGTGTCGGAACCGCCGCGCCCCAAGGTGGTAATTTCCAATTCTCCGGCATCGGCGATGCCTTGGAAACCTGCAACCACAACGACTTTACCGCTTTTTAACTGGGTCTGAAGCCGATTCGGGTCGATTCGCAAAATCCGGGCGCGGGTGTGGGCGGCTTCGGTGACAATGCCGACTTGGGCGCCGGTGAGGGAAATTGCGGGCTGTCCCATTTCCTGCAATGCCATGCTCAAAAGTGCGATCGAGACTTGTTCCCCAGTGGAGAGCAACATATCCATTTCCCGCTTGTTGGGATTTGGGGAAATTTCCTTGGCGAGTTTAACTAAACCGTCGGTGGTTTTGCCCATCGCCGAAAGTACGACAACCAGAGAGTTGCCAAGCTGTGCTGTTTTTACAACTCGTCGGGCTACCTCCAAAATGCGATCGACTGTACCAACCGAGGTTCCGCCATATTTCTGAACAATTAGTGCCATAGGACTTACACAAAAAGTGATGCAATACTTAAGTTAATATACGCAAATTTTTGATAATAACCGATGAATGTTTATATCGTTTCTGAGGAGGCTGCTAGGCGATCGGGTTTTTACAGCACATGATATTCCTAGGAACACGGCAATGCCGTGTCCCTACCGGAATCTGCGACTTATGCGAATTTAGATTGTTGATTGAAGAATTGAAGAATTGCGAATGACTTATGAAGAACCCAACCCCGATCATCATCAGTCATCCCCAATCTAAAATCTAAAATCTAAAATCTAAAATCGAATTACTCGCCTTCTAACTCTCGCAAACGCGCTTCCAAAGCTTGAATTCGCAACTCAGCTTCTATGCGCCTTTGTCGTTCTCGTTCTGCCACTAATTCGGCTTGTTCTGCCCGTTCCTCGGCCGCCGGCAGCAAATTCCCGGAAGCATCCCACCAGCGCAGCCAAGGCAGTTCTACGCCCTGATAAACCCCTTGCCAAATGCCTAATTCCACTCCTATTTGTGCGATCGGGTAATGTCCGCGCTGATTTTGTGGGACTAACTCGAACCTATCCTCTACCAAATGATACACTTCAACTTGTGCCTTTTTGACTTCATAAATGCCGTAAAAAGCAGGTCGAATTATCCGCTCGTAAATCCAGAATTTGCCCTGGCGAGGAGTCCTATCTCTTTCTTCACTGCCATCGCCAGAAACAAATTCAAGTACAATCAGAGGCGGCATTAATTCCTGCCACATTACATAGGAACGGCGCAGATTTCCGTCAAGAGTTGGCGGCACGTCGGGCACGTAAAACCAATCAGGTGCTTCGGCTCCTCTTTCTGGCGGTTCCGGGGGCCCGGCCACTCGCCAGTAAATACCGGAATCTTGACCGATGCAGTATTGTCCGTCGGGATGAATTTGGTCTAAAATGGGTCGAATTGAAGTTGTTAACAGGATGCTTTGAGGATGTTCTTGAAAATTTTTCACAAAAGTACCGTCGGAGTCTGGTAATTGAGTGTGGTCTGGGAAATCTGTGGCTAGAATTTCGGGTTTTTCGGTGACACTCATGTTGACCTCTTGAATGTTGAAAATTTCTACTTATAATTGGTGAGTGAGAGATTAATTATGCTATTATTTCGTGGCAAACCTCCGATTGCTATGTAGAAAATTTTAAAGAATATGAGTCATTACAAGTTAATTATTTTTGACTTCGACGGCACTTTGGCAATTACTCACAAAGCTATTGTATTTTGCTTTACCAAAACTTTTGAAACTTTCAATATTATCCCGCCTGCTGCTGATACTATTATAAGTACGATAGGCATCAATTTACCAAATAGTTTTAAAATCCTCCATCCGGCGATCGAGGAAAGTGCAATTCCCGAATGGGTTGAAACTTACCGCTCTTATTATCGGACGGAAGGTGAAAAGCAGGTAGATTTATTTCCCGGAACCAAGCAAGTCTTGCAGTTGGCGCGCCAGTCTGGATTGAGCCTGGGAGTTTTCAGCAACAAACACGTTAGTTTTGTTAATTTGTTACTGCAAAAATTAAAAGTTTACAGTTTGTTTGATTTGATTTTAGGTGACAACGGAGAAATAATTATGAAACCAAACCCGGCTGTGTTTCACTCGATTATTAAACCGCTGTTCCCGGAATTGGATAACAGTCAAGTTTTAATGGTTGGCGATACAGCGGTTGATTTGCTGTTTGCTAAAAATGCTGGGATAGATGTTTGTTGGGCGACTTACGGATATGGCGATCGCGCTCAGTGTCTCGCCCTAGAACCGACTTTCGCGATCGACGATATTTCGGAACTTGCTGTGTTCGTTCAAAATTAATTTTTCCTCGACTTTTTTCATAAAAAGTTAATTTTTTAAGTACAAAATAACAAAAAAATATTTAACTATAGCCAGATGCTAGATTTTTTTTGATTCAATCGAAAAAATAAATGCCCCAACCTGCAAGCCGCATAAACTCTGCCAAGTAAACCATACCAAAGATAGAGTTATCGCTGGACAAGCTATTATAAATTAACAAGTAGGATTCCTTTGAAGGCAAAAAAAAGCAGGAAAAAAAACGAGGGAAGCCAAATTTTTTGAGGTATAATTTACCGCCAAAATCCTGCATAATAGCCTTCTAACTTCGGCCTTCGGAAAATAGGCAATTCTGTTAAACTCTAGGGTGTGCTGCCAGTCGGGATAGACAATAAACTAAACTCAATTTATAGAAACTCATGCAGATAGATATAAGCATTCCTTCTGAAACGCTATCGCCGACTCGTACTGGCGGCACACCAAATCTAATAGAAGAAGTATTTCGGCTGTACGATCGCGCCCTGGCAGCTACCAGCAACGGCATCGCGATCGCGGACGCTACCCGGCCGGACAAGCCCATAGTTTACTGCAATCGGGCTTTCGAGAGGATTACAGGCTACGATCGCACCGAAATAATCGGGAAGAACTGCCGCTTCCTGCAAGGCCCGGATACCGATCGCGCTGCCGTCGATCGAATCCGCGCGGCCCTGAAAGAACAACACGACTGCAAAGTAGTTCTGAAAAACTATCGCAAAGACGGCACCCCATTCTGGAACGAACTCACCATCTCGCCGGTGCGCGACAGCAGCGGGATCGTCACCCACTTCATCGGCGTCCAAGCTGATATCACCGATCGCAAACAAGCAGAAGAAGCCCTCAAACAAGCCGAGGCAAAATACCGCAGCATCTTTGAAAACGCCACCGAAGGCATATTTCAAACCGCCCCAGACGGGCGCTACCTCAGCGCCAACCAGGCACTCGCCCGAATGTACGGCTACGATTCCCCGTCAGAACTGATCGCAAAATGTTCGGCAAAAAACCTTTACGCCGATCGCGCCCGCCGCGCTTCCTTCATTGCCGAAATCAGCAAAAACGGTTCCCTGAAAGAGTTTGAGTCCTGCGTCCACCGCAAAGACGGCAGCACTACCTGGATCTCGGAAAACGTGCGCGAAGTCCGCGACGCAGGCGGCGAACTCCTTTACTACGAAGGAACCGTCGCCGAAATAGCCGCCCGCAAACAAGCCGAAGCAGCCCTGCGAAATCAAGAATACTGGCTGAAAACCGCGATCGACGCCGTGCCCGACGCGATCAACCTCACAGACAGCGAGGGGCGCTGGCTGATTGCCAACGACTGCGCCCTCAAACTTTTGGGCTGGGAAACCGCAGACTACCAGGGCAAAACTACTGCCGAACTCGCTGCCGCCGCCGATCCCAGAGTCAGAGAAATCCTGCTAAATTGGCAGGAAACCGACGAAACAACCTGGCAAGCAGGCACTCTCACCTCCAGCCGCCAAATTGTCCCCTTGCCCACAGGCGGCAGCAATTTGTTTGAAGTGCGGAAAGTGCCGCTGTTCAACCCCGACGGTTCACGCAAAGGTTTGGCAGTGGCGGGGCGGGACATCACCCAGGAAGTGGCAGCGGATGCAGCTTTGCGCGACAGCGAACAGCGGTTTCGGGCAATTTTTGAACGCGCTGCGATCGGCATGGTAGTCGCTACCCTCGAAGGTGTTGCGATCGCCACTAATCCGGCATTTCAAGCTATGCTGGGGCGATCGGAAGCTCAACTGCGGGGTGTGGGCCTCGACGAATGCACGCACCCGGAAGACGTACAAGCTTCGCGCGAGTTGCGCCAACAGTTGGCCGCGGGCTCGCGGGAAGCTTACCAAATCGAGAAGCGCTACCTCCGCCAAGACGGCAGCATCCGGTGGGGACGCCTCAGCGCCTCTGTCATCGACAGCAGTCAGGGAACGCCGCAGTTTATTTTGCAAATGGTAGAGGATATTACCGATCGCAAACAAGCCGAGTCAGCTTTGTTGCAAAATGAGGCTAAATGGCGATCGCTAATTCTCAACAGTTCCGACATCATTACTATTCTCGACGCCAGCGGCCGCATTGTTTACGAAAGCCCTTCTGTAGAAACAGTTTTGGGCTACGAACCAGAGGAACTCGCCCGTCAAATTGCCGTCGATTTCATCCACCCTGACGACCTTCCCTCGCTGATGTCCGACGGCAAAAAAATGATCGCAAATCCAGGCGATCCGATCGCCCTAGAAGGTCGGTTCCGGCGCGCTGACGGTTCTTGGTGTTTTCTCGAAGGTGTGGGCATCAACTTGCTAGCAGACCCCGCTGTGAGGGGAATTGTGATCAACTCCCGCGACATGACCGCGCGCAGGCAAGCAGAGTACCGCCTCAGCAAAATCAACGAGTGCTTTTTGGGATTCACCACCGACGCCAGTGACAACATCCAGCGCCTGACATCCTTAGCCGGCGAGCTTTTGGGCGGAAGCTGCGCTATCTGCAGCCGCGTCGGTGGCGGTCTGCTGCGCGCGATCGCGACTTGGCAAGCGCCCCCCGACTACCCGCTGGTCGATCGCGCCGAGGGGCACATCTGCACCGACGTATGCAGCAAAGGAAGCGATCGGGCTGTGGCCATTCCTGACTTGCAGAACACGATCTACGGCAAAATCGATCCCGCTGTCATCCGCTACCAACTGCGAAGCTATCTGGGACAAGCAGTGCGGCTGGGCGACAATTACGTGGGTGCGCTGTGCGTTGTCTACACCGAGTCGATCGCGCCCACAGAAGCCGACTGCAAGCTGATCGGAATTATTGCCGGGGCGATCGGAGTCGAGGAAGAACGGGCCGCCGCTGCCGATCGCGATCGTCAAAAATCCCAAGAACTGCAAACAGCTTTAAGCGACTTGCAGCAAACTCAAATGCAGTTAGTACAAACCGAAAAAATGTCTTCCCTCGGACAGGTGCTAGCAGGAATTGCCCACGAAATTAACAACCCAGTTGGCTTTGTCGCAGGCAACCTCTGCCACGTCCGAGGCTACGTTCTCGACTTGTTAGAAATCGTGCAAGTCTATCAAGAAGAGTACCCAAATCCCCCAGAAAAACTTCAGCAACAAGCCGATGATATAGACTTAGAATTTCTAGCAGAAGACCTGCCAAAATTGCTCTATTCGATGCAGACTGGATGCGAGCGAATTGTTGAAATTATTCAAACTCTGCGCAATTTCTCGCGGGCGGACGAAGCGAAAATCAAGACTGCCGACATTCACGAAGGTTTAGAAAGTACCTTATTAATGTTGAACAGTCGGCTGAAAGCCAAGGCAAACTGGCAGGGTATTGAAGTGATTAAAGAATACGGAGAACTGCCGCAAATAAACTGTCATCCCGGACTGTTAAATCAGGTATTTATGAATGTATTAGCAAATGCTATCGACGCATTGGAAGAAAGCAGCAGCCAAGCAAAAGACACCGCAAATTCTACCTTTCCTACTATCACGATTCACACTGAAACGATTGATGACAAGAGCATTTGCATTCGGATTAAAGACAACGGTTCTGGCATTCCCGAAGATCAGATCGTGCGTTTGTTTGACCCGTTCTTTACTACAAAACCAGTAGGCAAAGGCACAGGTTTGGGTTTATCAATTTCGCACCAAATTGTCGTGGAAAAACACAACGGCAAATTGCAGTGCCTCTCGGAACCTGGTAAAGGCACTGAATTTATCATCGAAATTCCAATTCGTTGACCTCAGGACGCCGCTAATCAGGATATTATGTCCATTAATATCTCTATGTCCGCATTCGGCTTAAAAACCCCCTTGATTTCTTAGTCCCTCTCAGCTAGGAAGGAAACTTTCTGTAGTAGCGATTTCAATCGCCAAATCTTATCAAGGGGTTTTTAACGCGGATTTGGTATCAGTGGTTTGACACCCTACTCTAAGGCGGTAAGGTGCGTCATAAGCACCTAGCCCTGTCTGGCGTGGCTGTTGAGCCTGGTCGAGAAGTCTGGTAGTTGATAGATGGCGGTGACGCGCATCGCTTCGGATGTGGCTCTTTCTTTTTTTTGGGCGCGCGAGGTTGTTTAAGGAATCTTTTTAAATTTACCAGAGCGGCCAAATCTAATAAAACCTCTGCAAGCTGTGGGCGAGCGCAATTAGTAAAAACACTCCAATTTTCTGAAGGAATCGCAATCATCATCCCCCGATAGGTACGCAAGAATTTTATCAACCATGTAATAGTCAGAAAGGCCTGCTTCGATTTTACCAAATCCATGCACACTAGCCAGAACTGCACGAACAGTTGCGAGAATATTGTAGGAAACTAACGCCAAACAAAAAGAGAATAATGCTGAAGAGGGATACCCTAAAGTTTGAATTTCACACTCATAATTTTCCGTGACGGTCTGAAATAGGTTTTCGACGCTCCGTCGCTGTAGATCGAGTTGGGTAACAACTGGTGCTGAGGCTTCTGCTGACGAGAGTTTTGTCAAAATCGCTATCTGTTTTTCTCCATGACGAGTGGGTTGAAAAAGCTCTAGAACAATCTGTCTGACTAATAAGGATTCTCCTTGATAACTGGAGTTTAGACTAAAAAATGGTCACAGCTAAAAGTAGCTGCCTTTTAACAGAAGGCAAGCTGTTGCTCAAAA